>CAJQGN010000001.1 GCA_905477545.1 uncultured Acidimicrobiales bacterium
CCCTGCTCAATAAGCCGTTGCCCGCCGTTAGCTCCGCGCGTTGTCCCGACTTTTGTTGAGCCATCACGAAAAATTGCCAAATAAAGTCGGTGGGGGTGCTCCAAATATTGCTTTATCGAAGGTTCCATTAATGCCATATCTCGACGGTGGGCTTGGTGCAGATTAGCTGACTGGATTCTGTCTGACTTGTTGCAGCTAGCACATAGTCTTCCCAACTCTGGCACATTCTTGCAGGCCACATACATGATATCGTCATGCGAACGTTGCGTATAACCGAGACATCTGCGGGCTTTCTGTTGGTCCACTTTAAATGACATAGGAAGACCCGCAGCCGGCACATAAAGTCGTTCTTTTTGGTCGCCAAGCACAACGTTGAGATAGGAAAGGTTCTCCCTCCAAGATACTCCAACGACATAAACGGTTTCGTTGTAAACAATTTTACCGGTAGAAGGCACGCCGGTCAGACTTCTATTCGCACGCCGAGTTCTCGAAGCCGTGCTCCAACAGTGTCGATGTTCGTGTTGATAATGCAAGCAATTGTCTTCAGGTCATCTTTTCGAACTGCGAGATTGTTATCAGCGGTATCTCGTCTTTGGCTTTGGATCATAGACATGAATCGGCTAAGCACAGCAGCTTCAGCTCCTGGGAGCGCCTGCAATCTGACTAGGTCAATGGTTATTCTTACATCTTCTCCGGTTCCTAGGTCTGGCACATTATCGGAACCTCGCGGTAACATTTCGGCAACCGGCACTTCATAAAACAAGGCGAGTCTCGAAAGTCGCGGTAAAGAGATTGCTCGTTCGCCGCGTTCATATGCTCCGAGCACTGATGCTTTGAACTCATGGGAAGATTGAGCTTCTACGTCTTGTAACGATATTCTTTTTTGGCGGCGCACAGAACGTAGCCGCTCTCCAACTCTCGTACTGTAACTATCACTTTTTTCACCCATCCTCGGGTAATCGCCGCTACTCACATTTTCTCCCTCTCACCAAAAACACCTAGGGTGGTTACCTTACCTCACTCTAAGCGTTCAGCGAGAAGTCCGTTGCGCAACATGACAAGAACTGTTCCAGCAGCTATTGCGGCGGTCTCGGAACGAAGGACTGACCCGCCAAGTGTTACCGTCTTGGCGCAACCGCCTAGCTCAGTCTGAGACCATCCTCCTTCGGGCCCTATAAAGATTGTTGGGTTCGATAAAGTAGGTGCAGCTCCACCAAAGTGAGCTAAGGCGACGCCTGACTCTTGCATGGCGATTTTTATTGGTTGGATACCTTCTATGAGCGGTATGCGAACTTGGCGGGACTGCATGGCTGCCTCGCGCGCAATTCTACCTAACCGTAAAATTTGTTTTTCTGAACGGTTTTTATCCCATCGAACGACCGATCGTTCCGATGAGAGCAGCACTATTCGATCGATGCCTAGTTCTGTTAGCTTTTGGATCACCAAGCTCGGCTTATCTCCTTTAGTCACAACAAAACCAACAGTTAATGACTTTGACTGTTCTGGGACTTTGTTGATGACCCCTAAGCGCTCGGGTATCTCTGAAAAGTGAGCAGTGCGCCAGTTTCCTTTCCCATCACAAATGGTGATCGGGTGGCCTTTTTTCATCCTTAAAGATCTCGATAAGTGTTCGAAGTCTTCTTGTTCTAGCTCTGGGTTATTTAAATCATCAACGAAGGTGTGAGGCCCATGAGTTCCGTCGGGAAGCATTACCATGAGCCTTTATTGGAAAACGGAACGCAGTTTGCCCATTACGGAACGGTCAGCGGCGTCAGCTACTTGTTCATCGCGTTGGGCGGCGAGTTGTCTTAACAAAGCCTCATCGTCTTTCGATAACTTTGAGGGAATATCGACCGTGACACTCAAAATAAGATCTCCCCGACCGCGACCGCGACCTTCTAATCTTGGCACTCCCCTGCCCTTTAGCTGAAGTACTTCCCCGGGCTGAGTTCCCGGTGGTATCACAATTTCTTCCGCTCCATCGACTGTGTCGAAAATTATATGAGCGCCAAGCGCAGCTTGCAGCATCGTTATTGGAAGCTCAGCTATTAGATGTTCATTTTCTCTCACGAATCGGCCAGACTCGCCGACTCGCAAATGCACATACAAATCACCTGCTTGGCCGCCTCTAGCTCCCGCAGCTCCTCTACCAGTTAACCGCAGAGTTGACCCGGTATCGACACCTGCTGGAATTCGAACATCGTAGGACATCTGTTTCCGTTGCCGTCCTTCGCCGCTACAAGCTCCGCATGGATCTAAGATTTCTTTGCCGACACCTGAGCAGCGAGGACATTGGGCGGCGGTCACCATTTGACCAAGAAGACTCTGTCTGACTTGCCTTACTTGGCCCGCCCCATCGCACCCCGAACATGTTTGCGGCACAGCGCCATTAGCGGATCCTTGCCCTTCGCACTCTTCACAGTGGACTGCTGTTTGCAATTCAACACTTTGTTCCACTCCAAAGATTGCTTCTTCAAAAGAAATATCCATTACGACTTCTTGGTCTTCCCCCCGCGGAGGGCCAGAAGGGCCGCGTTGACGTCCACCGCCGAACGGGTTCCCACCAAAAAAGTTGTCGAAAATATCATTCAAATCGAAGTTAAACGGATCTCCTCCTGATCCACCACCTTTAAGCCCTTCATGACCATATCGGTCATAACGCGCTCGGGCTTCACCATCAGACAACACCGCGTAAGCTTCACTTATTTCTTTAAATCTCGCTTCGGCTGACGCATCTCCCGGGTTAGCATCCGGATGATATTTGCGAGCCAGTTTACGGTAGGCGCGCTTAAGCTCGTCCCCATCTACGTTTTTCGGTACTTCTAAGAGTTCGTAGTAATCAGTTGCCATTATTTAAGTGCTAATCCTCGTGGGTTTCACCCAAAGATTTTCCTAGTCGGGTGCTAACAACGTTGACGGCTGCGAGCGCTTTCGGGTAATCCATGCGGGTTGGTCCTAGAAGCCCGATGCTACCGACCCGTTCACCTTCAACCGTATAAGGCGCAACAACGACAGCACATTCAGATAGCGGCGCAACACCCGTCTCCGAGCCAATTGCAACGCTCAATCCGCGATCGACTAGGTTTCCCAGCAGTCGAACTACCAGTAGTTGTTCCTCCAGTACCGCTAGAACCGACTTAACGGTTGAAACAGCGTCAAATTGGCCAGCCATATTCGCAGCACCACCTACATAGAGGTCGCCACCTTGGCTTTCAGCAGGTTTCACAGCTCTAATGGCGATGCTGACTAGCAAATCTAGTTTTTCATTTCCGGTTACCTCAATCTCAGGAACTGTTCCCAAATAAGAGCCTTTGAATAGTTGGTCTATCTTCGCTGACGCCATTTCAATGATTCGATCATCACAAAATTCTTGGTAGTCCGCGTTCACTTCGAATCGTTCTACCCCACCCGATGAGGTGACAATGACGAGTAGAAGGCGACCATTGCCCAAGTCGACTAGTCGAGCTGATCTCACCGTTGTTGGATCATGGGTTGGTCCGACTATTACAGCGGCGTAGGTAGTTAGCTGAGAAAGCAGTTTGCTAGTGTCAGCAAGCCGTTGCTCTAATTTTCCTTCAGTGGTTCTAAAAAATGAACGAACTTGCCTTGTCTCTGTTTCTTCCAAGCTTCCTGGTCCCAAGCTGTCGACGAAGTAACGATAGCCAGCCTCGGTCGGTACTCTGCCTGCGCTCGTATGTGGCTGAACGAGGTAGCCATCATTTTCTAATGCTGCCATCTCATTTCGTATTGTTGCTCCGGAGACATCTAATCCCGATAAGTCTGAAACTGCTCGAGACCCTACGGGCTGCGCCGTGTCTATAAAGCTTTCAACAACAGCACGCAGGACCATTGCTTTACGCTCATCCACTTGGGTACCTCATCGCTCATCTAAATACTCAAAGCGGAGCTTATGCGCATATGCGCGCTCATCACGAGCATTCCCTCAACGTATCGACAACTCTCGAATTAATCATCTAAACGTAAAGCTGAAACAAATGCTTCATTGGGTACTTCAACTCGTCCAATAGCTTTCATTCGTTTTTTTCCTTTCTTCTGCTGCTCTAAAAGTTTTCGTTTGCGAGTTATGTCACCGCCATAACATTTCGCAAGCACATCTTTTCTTTTCGCTTTTACTGTCTGACGAGCAATAATCCGACCCCCAATAGCCGCCTGAATTGGGACATCGAACATTTGACGCGGAATAAGCTCTTGAAGCTTTTCCGCCATACGACGGCCGTAGCCATAAGCGTTATCATTGTGGACAATCGTCGAAAAAGCATCAACGGGCTCTCCGTTAAGCAAAATATCTACTTTGACTAACTTACCGATCTGATAGCCCTCTGGCTCATAATCTAAACTTGCGTATCCCTGAGTTCGGCTCTTCAACTGATCAAAAAAATCAGTGACAACTTCTGCCAACGGAATCACATACTGCAATTCAACTCGCTCAGGAGACAGGTACTCCATGCGAGTCATAGTCCCGCGCCTTCCCTGACAGAGCTCCATAATGGTACCGGTGTAGTTTGAAGGACTAAGAATCCCAACTTTTAGCATTGGCTCTTCAATATGGGTTATCGAACCCGGCTCAGGAAGCTCCGAGGGATTGTCGATTTGTGTAATGGCTCCGTCATCAGTGCTCACCTTGTATGCCACAGATGGCGCTGTTGCTATTAAAGAAAGATCGAACTCTCGCTCGAGACGTTCACGAACTATTTCCATATGCAAAAGCCCGAGGAAACCGCAACGGAACCCAAATCCTAGAGCCCCAGAGGTTTCCGGCTCAAAAGTCACTGATGCATCATTCAATTTTAGTTTGTGTAACGCTTCGCGAAGCTCTGGATATTCGTCTCCGTCTACCGGATATAAACCACAAAAAACCATTGGTTTAGGATCATCGTATCCGTCTAGCGCAATCGCAGCCGGGTTCGATACTAGGGTCACTGTTTCGCCGGATTTAGCTTGCCCAACATCTTTGATGCTCGCTATTAGGTAACCAACTTCACCCGGACCAAGTTCGTCTACTGGCATCGGAGCTGGTGACCGCACTCCCAGTTCCAAAGCATCATGGTTTCCACCCAGCTGCATAAACCGAAGTTTGTCATTTTTGCGGATACGCCCATTCATCACTCGCATCGACGAAATAACTCCTCGATACTGATCGAAATGAGAGTCAAAGATTAGCGCCTGCAACGGAGCTTCCGGATCACCTTTCGGAGGTGGTATACGCTCCACTATTGCATCTAAAAGCGCCGGGATTCCTTCTCCTGTTTTTGCTGAAATTTTTAGTACCTGCTCGGCGGGTAGTCCTAAAACGTTCTCTATTTCGCTCGCATACAAGTCGGGGTCGGCTGCTGGCAAATCTATTTTATTTAGAACTGCTACTATCTCGAGCTCATTTTCAAGCGCCAAATAGCAATTAGCTAGGGTCTGAGCTTCAATACCTTGAGCTGCGTCTACGAGCAGAACAACCCCCTCACACGTTGCACCTAATTGATACACCTGGACACGTAGATTTTGGTTACGAAGTTAGTAGATCGCTGGCAGCTTGTGAGGGGG
>CAJQGN010000002.1 GCA_905477545.1 uncultured Acidimicrobiales bacterium
ACTAACGAAAAAATACTTTTGGCAGCAACTAATTCTGTACTCGTTTGATGAGTTAGCTCATGCCAACTCAAGCCATTAACAGACCTATCTGCTCTCGGTCTGCGTCAGCCGCGTCAAGTGTAGCTACAATTTTACCTTCGAAAAGTACTGCGATACGATCAGCCAGACCTATTATCTCATCGAGCTCAGCCGACACTAGAAGAACTGCTGCGCCTTCATCCCGTTTTCTGATAATGCTTTTGTGAATGAACTCAATCGCACCAATATCTATTCCGCGAGTTGGTTGGGCAGCGATCAAAAACTTAATTTCTCCACTAAATTCTCGGCCGACAATTAATTTTTGTTTATTTCCCCCACTCAATGTTGCTACCGCAGTGTCTAGACGTGGAGTCCGCACATCAAACTCGTCTACTACTTCTTTCGCATGGCTAGTGATTGCACTTCTTTGAAGCAAGCCGCGGAAAGAAAAGGGTTTCCGATGATAGCGATTAATCATCGCATTTTGTTCAACCGAATAGATTCCGATTACTCCATGTTTTTCTCTATCTTCGGGGATGTGGCCTACGCCTAAGCTTGCAATTTTTCGAGGACTTGTGTTCATAACAGCCTGAGTGCTAATTAATATTTCACCCGCCTCAGAAGGACGCAAACCCGTAACAGCTTCAACTAGCTCGCGTTGACCATTACCCTCTACACCCGCGATTCCTAAAATTTCTCCCTCTCGAACTTTTAGCGAAAGATTATTGACCGCTCTTTGAGATCGATCGTCATCAACTTCCAAATTTAGAACTTCAAGAACTACTTCTCCCGGTTGAGAAATAGTTTTGTCAACCCGAAGCAACACGCTTCGTCCAACCATCATTTCTGCTAGCGCTGTTTCTGAAGTACCTGAAGGCGTTGTTCTACCCACAACTTCGCCATTACGAAGAACAACAATGTCATCTGCAATTGCTAACACTTCTCGTAATTTATGCGTTATAAAAACTATGCCGACACCCCGTGCGGTTAGATCTCTCAATACTTGAAGTAGGTGGTCAGTTTCTTGTGGCGTCAACACAGCCGTTGGTTCGTCGAGAATCAATACCTCAGCATTACGGTATAACGCCTTTAATATTTCAACTCTTTGCTGTGTCCCAACAGGGAGTTCCTCTACCAAAGCATCCGGATCAACATCTAAGCTGAAGCGCTTGACTAATTCTAAAACTCTTTTTCTCGCTTCCGGTAAATCAACTAACCCACGTCTTTTGGGTTCCGCTCCCAAAACAATATTTTCCACCACACTCATCGGCGGGACTAACTGAAAATGTTGATGAACCATTCCTATGCCACGTCGAATAGCGTCACTGGGACCCTGAAGATCAACAACCTCATCTTTTATGACTACGCTGCCTTCATCAGGTCGGCACATGCCGAATAGCATGTTCACAAGAGTGCTTTTACCCGCTCCATTTTCCCCTAACAGCGCTAGAATACGACCTGGTTTAAGTTCAATCGATACTTCGTTTGTAGCTACTACCCCTGGAAATCGTTTCGTAACATTTTGTGCTCCTATAAGAACGTCTACCATTTCTAACTCTTCTCGTAGGTCTGGCCTAAAGCAGCTGGGTCTCGCATTGAACCAAATAGACCGCTAAGCGCAACAACCACAATTGTGACGACATAGGGCAGCATCCCCACAAACTGAGTCGGTATATCGAATGTACTATTTAGTTGAAACTGGTTTTGGAGCGCTGTGGCAAATCCGAAAAAAAGAGCGGCAGCGTACGCTCCGTAAGGTGTCCGACGACCAAAAATCATGACCGCTAAGGCTAAGAAACCTCTACCTCCGGACATATTCCTACTGAAAGCTCCCACAGCCTCCAATGCTAAGTAAGCGCCCCCAAACCCGGCGAAGCCTCCCGCCAACGTCGCATTGAAATAGCGGAGGCGTAACACTTTTATGCCGACAGTATCGGCTGCTCCGGGATGCTCCCCAATGGCTCTGGTTCTCATACCCCAAACGGAGCGGAACATAGCTATGTGGACAAGGACCACCAAACAAATTGTTACGTATGTGAGCAAGGGTCGACTAAAAAATACTCGTCCGATTAGCGGGATATCAGCAAGAGAACCCAACTCGATCGGCGAATATTTACCTACTCCTAATGAACGAGATCGATCATAAAAGAAAGAAGTCAAACCTATCGCTGCGATATTTATCACTGTGCCAGCAATTATCTGATCTACTTTGAGACCAACTGCCATTGCCGCTAGGCACCAACCTAGGACAAGGCCTGTTGCTATTCCTGCAAAAACACCTAACGCAAGCGATCCTGTTAACGAAGTAACTGTGAAAGCAGAAAACGCAGCTAATAAGAACTGGCCCTCAATACCGATGTTTACAATCCCAGACCTCTCACATATCATTCCGCAAATAGCTCCTAGTACGAGCAATGTTGCAGCTCGAACGGTTCCGGCAAGCACAGCGGTAGTTTGGCCACTATTTATAGAGTAGAAGCCCAATACAAGAGCAATTAGAACTGCTACTAGAACCCATAGGAAAGTTCGGCGTCGAGATGTCACTTGTTCCCCCATCCAACACCTAATTTGAGGTCCTCGTCAGTTTGATTTTGAAACCGGAGAATCCATCGGAGAATAGTTGGAGCTGCGACGAAAAAAAGAATCAGAGCTTGAATCACATCTATTATTTCTGGTGCCACATCAGCTTTAAACTGCATACGCGAAGCACCGGCTTGCATTAAACCGACTAATAAACCAGCTGGGATAACACCTATTGGATTTGCTCGCGCAAGCAACGCAATAGTAATCCCCTCAAAACCTAGACCCACGTTTACGCCGGCTTCGAAACGGCCATCAACTCCTAAACTTTCTACAGCTCCACCAAAACCTGCAAGCATCCCTGAGATAGCCATTGTGGATGCTGTGATAACTCCAATTCTGATTCCGGAATATCGAGCTGCGTCCTTGTTGAAACCAACACTTTTGACTTGGAACCCGAAAGTTGTTCGCTCAAGCACAAACCAACAGATTATGGCGACCAAGATCGCAAGAAGAAACCCAACCGGCAGAGCACCCCAGGTCGGAATTTCAGCGGATGGCTCAATGGGTGGCGTTCGAGCAATAATTCGATCACCGGAATTATCTTTCCATGGGCTAGAAGACAACCAATCAGTAAGGTTTCCAGCCACAAAATTTAGCATGATGGTAACGATCACCTCGTGAGCACCTGAGGTCGCTTTTAGAGCACCAGCAATTCCTCCCCAGATAGCTGCCGCTAGACCGCCTGCTATCAAAGCCAAGGGAAGGTGAATAACCATGGGCAGTCCATCCAAGCCGAAACCAACCCCAGCAGCAAAAACTGCACCGATTAGAAGTTGTCCCTGACCACCAATATTGAAAAGCCCCGCCTTAAAAGCAAAAGCTACCGCTAGGCCACCAAATATGAGAGGCGTCGCTTTTTGGAACGTTCTAAGAAGAGCATCACTGTCTCGAAGCCCTCCTACAAGCATCGCTTGATACGCAGTAATCGGCGAGCTTCCCTGAGAGGCAATCAAAATCGCCCCGATTATTAGGCCCAAAGCCACGGCGGCAACAGGCGTTACGCAGCTACGAAAAAGTTTCTTATTCATAGGACGCGAACCGGGGGTGCCACTGCGAATAACAGTGACACCCCCATATCCGTAAGTCTGTCTAACAATTAGCTAAGTGGGTAACCGGTCGAGATAGACCCGTCAGTTAGACCCGCTAATACCTCATCAAGCGTTGCGCGCATTTCAGCAGTAACGGTTGATTCGAAATCATGGTACGGGGCGAGACCAACTTCTCCCATCGAGTTTCCACCTTCCATAACCCCTGCATATGCATCTGCGATTAACGAGGCAACTCCAACATCGATGAGTTTCATTGCGCTAGTAACTAGGCACGGTTGAGCTTCAGGGACAGTACCCCATTGATCGGTGTCTACGCCTACACAATAGAGACCTTCAGTCGAAGCAACTTCAATTAGCGCTCCGTTTCCAGTGGAACCACCGGCACCGAAGATTATGTCCGCTCCCTGATCAATCACTTGTCGGGAAGTAGTAGCTCCCCATTCCGGATCTCCGAATGCAACATCGATGCCACCAGGATGATAAGTCGAGATAGTTTTCACTGATGGGTTGGTGTATCTGGCGCCATTCTCCCAACCTTCTTTAAAAGCTACGACAGGTGGAACTAGATCAGTACCTAAAACGGCTCCGACTATGTTCGATTCAGTTAGCATCCCAGCAAGAGCTCCGGCAAGGAAACCTGACTTATCTTCCGGGAAGATTAATCCAGCGAGGTTCGGAATCACGCCACCCCATTGTCCTTGATCAACTCCGATGAACATCACCTCAGGATTTGCATTTGCTGCTGCAATAGTCGCTTCACCCATACCGAAACCAACGGTCACAATAACGTTGGCACCGTCATCTAAGAAAAGCTGAATGTTAGCTTCATAATCTTTCGATGCTTCAGTTTCTATATAATCAACCTCTGCACCGATTGCTGTTGCAGCCTCTTGGGCCCCTTCCCATGCAGACTGATTGAAGCTTTTATCATCAACTTTCCCGGTGTCCGTTACTAAACCGATCTTAAAGTCGACAGCTTCTGCTTCTGGTTCTGCTTCAGAAGCGCTATCAGAATCATCACTGCCACAGGCAGCCGCAAGTAGTCCAAAAACTGCTAGCAGTGCAAAGAGGCGCCGCCAAGTCGAAGTCATTTCCACGTCCTTAGTAATTAAAATAATTTCGAAATCCAGTATAGATAACGAATAGCCAGAGCTTAGTCCTACTCCGGGCACGAAACCTAAACTAGCTCAGACTGCGTGCTGCTTAATCCAAGTATGCATAGCTATTCCAGACGCAACACCCGCATTAATTGATCGTGTTGAACCAAATTGTGTTATCGATACAACGAGGTCAACAACATTTCTGATTTGCTCTGATAATCCAGGCCCCTCTTGACCAAAAACTAGAACACAATTACGAGGCAAAGTTACCTCTTCAATTGGAACCGAACCTGGGAGATTGTCAACGCCTATCACCTGAAGTTCGCGTTCTTTCATTTCTTCCAAAAAACCAGCGACGGTTGGATGATGCACCACATGCTGATACCGATCGGTCACCATTGCACCGCGACGATTCCATTTCCGTTTACCAACAATGTGCACCGACATTGCCATGAAAGCGTTTGCATTACGCACAACCGTTCCAATGTTTAAATCATGTTGCCAGTTTTCAATCGCCACATGGAAGGAGTGCCGTCGCAGATCTAAATCTTCCACGATGGCTTCAGTTCGCCAATAACGATAACGATCAACTACATTTCTACGATCACCATTTGTTAATAGTTCCGGATCGAAATAATCGGCGGTTGGCCAGGGTTCTGGATGTGGCCCCACTCCTACTGGCTCTGAATCATGCATAGGCTGCTCATTATTCACCAGCAAAACCACATCCCTCGAACCAGTACTTCAACTATCCTTGAAGTTTATTCCTGAACTAGCTCTATGAGAGTACCGAGACTTCCTTTCGGGTGCATAAAAGCTACCGTAGTTCCCCTAGAGCCAGGCCTAGGAGCCTTATCGATAGCAGTTGCACCAGCTAGGATCATTGCGTCAAGAGCGGCTTGACAGTCGTCCACTCTGTACCCGATATGATGGAGTCCTTCGCCTCTTTTTGTGAGGTGTTTAGCTATCGGGGAATCAGCACGAGTAGCAGCAGTCAGCTGAATATAACTATCAGCAACTTTGATCAGAGCTTCTTCTACTCCATCACTTTCAACTACTTCCCGATGATGAACTTTTGCACCAAATGCCTCTTCGTAATAGTTAATTGCTTGCTCCAAATCATTTACTGCTATCGCAACATGATCAATTTCAGTGAGAATCATAGCCAGTCCTAATTGTTGATTTCAATTGCTTCAGCATGCCTGCTAAAAAGTGTAATTTTATTTTCACCAATCGATTGACGCTTCTCGAGATTCGTTATTCCCTCTCCAGCTTCTGGCGCTAAGCAAAGGATTCCAAGTTTTCCTTCGTGCAAGTTATGGTGGACTTGGTTTGCAGCCTCTCCTGTGTTCGCCAATGTAAAGGTTTTAGACAAAATCGGCTGAATCTTTCCCTGGTCTATCAATCGATTCATTGCTGACGCTTCTGCATAGTTTGCAAAATGACTCGACAAAATTTTCTTTAAGCGCATCCAAAGATGCCGATTATCGTACTCAATCATGTAACCGCTAGTCGCCGCACAAGTAACGATTTTTCCACCGCGTTTAGCTACAAATACGGACGCTCCCATAGTCGAACGTCCGGGATGTTCAAAAACAATATCTGGGTCTTCTCCGGTAAAGGACCTCACTTTTTTACCAAGCCGCCGCCACTCTGCATCATCTTGATTAGTCTCATCTCGCCAGAATTTATACTCTTCAGCTCGCCGGTCGATCACATGTTGAACCCCTAATTCGTTCAACAAGCTAACTTTGTCGTCAGAACTCACTACCGCCACGGGAGTTCCACCTCCATTTAGCACGAGCTGGCATGCATAACCGCCCAATCCGCCAGAAGCGCCCCATATTAGGACATTGTCGCCTTGCTTCATTCTCGCAGCATTGTCTCCTACAAGCATTCGATATGACGTAGATGCGCAAAGAGCGTTAACAGCAGACTCTTCCCAACTCAAATGCTCCGGCTTGGGCATCAATTGATTCGCTTTAACAACTGACAGATCTGCAAGGCCACCAAAGTTAGTCTCGAAGCCCCATATTCTCTGGTTTGATGCCATCATCGAATCTTGATGCGCTGCAGGGTCTTGATCATCTACATAATTACAATGGACATTTACCCGATCGCCAGGCTTCCAATTGCGCACGGCTGAACCAGTTTGAATAATCACACCGCAAGCGTCTGACCCCAGCACATGGTGGTCTCGAGCATGCCTGGCGCCCCACTCACTTTCCTTTCCCAGTCTATCTAAGAAACCAAAAGTTGGTAGCGGCTCAAAAATTGATGTCCACACTGTATTAAAATTAATTGAGCTCGCCATCACAGCCAGATACACCTCATCCGGTGCTAACTCCGGTGTAGCGACTTCGCCAATGTGTATCGACTCTCTTGGGTCTTTTTCCCAAGACTCGCGACCGTCAAATAGGTCTGCTTCATCACGTTTTACATAGGCAGCTCGATAACTTTCCGGAATCTTAAGATTAGAAATTTCCTCGCTTGAGGCTCCAGCTTTAATTGCTTCAAGAATGTGTTGCATCGGTCAGAAGTTACTCTCTGGTAATAGTGTCAAGGGGAGAGCTTATTAGAAAGTACTGACAACAACTCCTCATCAAACCTACACTTATTAAATCGGAAGCTATTAGTGGCCCGATCGAAACGATCAAGTAGGCAAAATGTCAGGTTCAGTTATCGTCGGAGGCGCACGGACGCCTATCGGAAAATTCAATGGTGGACTTACCGAATTCAGTGGTGTTCAACTAGGTGCTCTTGCTATCGAAGCAGCATTAGAACGAGCTGGTATCACAGGGGATCAAGTTGACCATGTAATTATGGGACAAGTTCTTCAAGCAGGACAGGGTCAAATAACTGCTCGACAAGCTGCGGTTCTCGCAGGCATTCCCATGAGTGTCCCAGCCATCACCATAAACAAAGTCTGTCTATCCGGGCTGAATGCTTTGTACATGGCAAACCAGATGATTTTATCCGGTGATGCTGATGTAGTGATTGCAGGCGGAATGGAGTCGATGACCAACGCTCCGTATATTTTAGCTGATGGCCGTAATGGCTTTCGTATGGGTCACAGCGAGGTTCGTGATGCGATGATTCATGATGGCTTGTGGTGCGCATTCGACAACGAGCACATGGGCGACGGAACAGAAAAGGATTCCAAAGCGGCTAAAATCAGCCGTACTCGAATGGATGAGTTCTCAGCTCAATCACACGAGCGTGCTGCTTTTGCCCAAAAAGAGGGACGGTTCGAATCAGAAATCGTTTCCGTTCTGATACCCCAACGAGGTGGCGAGTCTCTTGTGATGGAAACTGATGAGGGGGTACGGCCAGGCACGACTAGCGAGAGTCTGGGAAAACTCCGACCAGCTTTTGCTGACGACGGATCCGTCACAGCTGGAAACGCTTCACAAATTTCTGATGGTGGCGCAGCAATGGTGGTAATGTCTTCATCAAAAGCAGCGGAGTTAGGGCTTAGCGTCCAGGCTGAACTTTTAAGTTATGGCATGGTTTCAGGTCCAGGTACTTGTTTGCTAACGCAACCTTCTCAAGCTATTTTCAAAGCACTTGCAAAGAGTGACATTAAGCTCTCTGACATCAACTTATTCGAGCTTAACGAGGCATTCGCCGCTGTAGGGATTGCTGCAAGCGAAGACTTAGAAATAAGCTCAGATATCGTCAACGTCAACGGCGGCGCGGTCGCTCTCGGTCACCCAATAGGGATGTCTGGGACTCGTCTCGCTCTTACTTTAATGAATGAACTTGCGAGAAGAGGCGGTGGTTATGGTGCTGCTGCGCTTTGTGGCGGTGGCGGCCAAGGCGATGCATTAATAATGCGGGTGCCTTAACTCCGTTTACGCATTTAAATCCCGTCGACCTTCTAAAGCTCTTCCTAGCGTCAGTTCATCTGCATATTCCAGATCTCCCCCGACGGGGAGGCCACTTGCTATTCGTGTGACTTTTATTCCCAGTGGTTTAAACTGACGAGCCAGATACATAGCGGTAGCTTCGCCTTCGATGTTTGGGTTTGTGCACACAATTAGTTCTTGAATTTCCTCATTAGATAGACGAACTATCAACTCTTTAATTCGAAGTTGTTCCGGTCCTATTCCTTCCATTGGGTTAAGGGCGCCCTGAAGAACGTGGTAACGACCTCTGTACCCAGCTTTTTCAAGAGCCGCTACATCTCTTGGTTCTTCAACAACGCAAAGAGAATCGTTATCACGGTGAATGTCTGAGCAAAGGCGACAAATTTGTTCTTCGGAAATGTTCCAACATTGTTCGCAGAACCCAACTCGTTCTTTCGCTTCAATAATGGCGTGGGCTAATCTTAGTGACTCAGTTTCAGGCAATTTCAATAGGTGGAAAGCTATCCTTTGCGCTGATTTTGGCCCGATACCGGGAAGTCGGCCAAACTCGTCAATTAAGTTTTGGACAGGAAGATCGTACATTGCTATCTGGACCCTACTCTTTTGTTGCACGCAGCAATGTCGAAGTCTCTGCGCTCGACAAAGCCTGTGCTTGCACATTCCCACATTTTGTGAGTGCATCTCTAAAAGCTGATGCCACAAGGTCTTCTAGCATTGTCACGTCGTCAGGATCGACTGCTTCTTCTCTGATTTTTACTCCAATAAGTATTCCATCTGCTTGCATCGAAACCCGGACAACGCCTCCGCCGGCTGTTCCCTCAACTATTGTCTTTGCAATACTATTTCTTTGTTCAATTAAATTTGATTGAATTTCAGTTGCCGCTTCAAGCATGCTTCTGACTTCATTATTTTCACCCATTAGGTATCCAATCTTATGGTAAGTCACCATCATCTATAACAATCGCTCCGGGAAAAGCATCTTGGAATCTATCTACGGATGTTCGATTATCGGGCGGTGCATCTTCTAATTCAGCACGGATATTGTCATCTATTTGATCAATGATATTTTCGCTTGGGGCTACTTTTTCGCTCTCATTAAAGTCATTTTCTTGAGAAGACTCTAATGACAACAAAATTGAAGTACCGACTACCTTGGACAACGCCAATTCAACCTCAGTTTTTAGCTGTTCACAGCGGTCACGATGCACAGGATTTGGAAGGGCAAAAATAACTGTTTGCCCCTCGACTCCTACAAGTCGAGATGCTTGAAAACGTGCTCGAACTTTAGGCGCTAGTACCGGTAAAACTTCTTTTGTCCAAATTTGATCTATCTGAGAGTAGGACACAGCAACATCCTCGCCTACCGGAGACACATCATCGGCAAACTCTTCTTCAAGCGCTTCAGACTTGCTTTGTTGCTCTGGCGGGTGAGTAGCAATTTCTGACTGAACAACTGGCGGGGGCGGGATTGGGGTGAGAGGCGCTGCAACCGGCGTCTCCGCTTTTTGGGAGGCAGATTTTGCGTTAGTAATTGCTTCGCGAGCTGCCGATGCACCTTTTCGATCCAAGTCGAAATTTGCTACTTCCCCAGCAGTATTTGGGATTTTGTTACTCTCAGATCCAGTAGTCGTAACTAATTGCGTTGCCTCAACATGGCTTCCTAGGAGGCGGACCAGTGACACATCTAAAATTATTCTGGGGTCAGACGCATTTCGCATATCAACTAAAGCACTACCGATAACTTCGAGCGCTTGAACGTTCAGCGCCCGTCCCATCGACTTGGCTAACTCGCGTAATGCTTGAGCTTCATCATCGAATATTTGCGTCGGGGTTACTCCTGCGCCTATCAAAAACATATCTCGAAGACTTCGAGCAGTTCTTTCAGAAAAATCTCTCGGTTCCACTCCTCCAGCTGTTGCTGACGCAACGGCGCTCATCGCCGCTACTAAGTCCCTATCGGCAATCGCTCTTAGTAACTCCGTAACTGAAACTCGCTCTTCCGGAATCCCCCCGGCTGCAACTACCTGATCAAGAGCAGACAATGTGTCTCGCACAGAACCCATGCCACGGTTAACAACGTAATTAACAATTTCATCAGAGATATCAATCTCCGATCTTTCGGCGATGTTTCTGACGTGCATCGAGAGTAAATCCACGTTGATTAGTGATAACTCAACGTGTTGGGTTCGGCTCCTAATTGTGGGTAAAACTTTTTGAGGATCTGTTGTTGCCAAAATGAAGACCACGTGACTCGGTGGTTCTTCTAGTGTTTTAAGCAAGGCATTCGATGCAGCAGTGGAAAGCATGTGAACTTCATCAAGGAGATAAACTTTGCGCCGGCCTGGGCTTCCCAAAGCGGCATTTGAGGTAATCTCTCGAACATTTTCGACTCGATTATTTGACGCAGCATCTAACTCGATTAAGTCCATAGAGCTGCCATTCTCTATTGAAACGCAGCTATCGCAATGACCGCAAGGCTCTCCAGCGTCTAGCTGTTCGCAGTTGAGAGCTTTCGCCAATATCCTTGCTGTAGATGTTTTCCCTGTTCCGCGAGGGCCACTTAATAAATAGGCATGCCCTACGCGATCTTCAACAATCGCGTTTTTTAACGCGTTGACTAAATGTTCCTGCCCCACAACTTCGTTAAAGGTTTGGGGACGAAAACGTCTATAGAGCGACTGAAAGACCATTAGAACTCGATACTACTTGTGTGTTGTCCTTGCGAGGGGCCAGTACGCTAAACAACAATCATCAATCCACGTGGCGACCGGGTCCTGTGCAACAGTGAACTGTGAACCGAGTCAGGGCCGGAAGGCAGCAGCTCTCAGCAGACTTCTCTGTGTGCCGCAGATAACCTGGTCGCCTCGTGGGTTGATGATTTTGGAGAGTTGCCAGAGCGGACGAATGGGCTCGCTTGGAAAGCGTGTGAGGTCTTAACGGGTCTCCGTGGGTTCGAATCCCACACTCTCCGCCAAGTGGTCGCTTAATTAAACAGACATTGCTACGTTAGCTACATGAATGACACTCAGGCAATGCAATTAGCCATTGAAGAGTCTTTGTTAGCTATTGAGCATGAAGACGTGCCCGTTGGAGCATTAGTGCTGGTCGACGGCCAGATTATCGCAAAGCGTCATAATGAACGTCAACTCACCGGCGACCCAACTGCACACGCTGAAATCTTAGCCCTTCGCGACGCCGCCGCACTTCGCGGTGGCTGGCGGCTACAAGATTCAACTCTCGTTGTGACTTTGGAGCCTTGCGCTATGTGTGCTGGTGCCGCTATTAATGCTCGAGTTGGTCGTGTGGTTTTTGGCGCATATGACCCAAAAGCAGGTGCAGCCGGCACTCTGTATAATCTTCTAGTCGATCCACGTCTCAACCACCAGTGTGAGGTCACGGGCGGTGTTCTGGCTGAAAAGTGCGGTAAAGTGGTGACCGACTTTTTCTCTGAGCGACGATAATAGTCTGCTGGTTCTGCAGCTGTTGCGGGGCTTTCGCCCAGCAACAACCACGTGGCGGAAGGCATGGGATTCGAACCCACGGTGACCCTAAGGCCACAACGGCTTTCGAGGCCGCCCCATTCGTCCGCTCTGGCAACCTTCCACTGATGACTCTAGCGAGATTGAAGCAAAGCCGAACAAGATCTATTCCACAATCTTGCACTAGCTGCAGTACCTTACGCCTAGCCTCATGGTTATGCAGCCAATGCACCCCCACGCCTTGCTCAGAAATCCGAACGCGCCTGAACCGTCAGGCATAAGCCGCATTGGGGCTAAACGGATTTGGCTTTTCGCAGCACCTTATAAATGGATGATTAGCCTATTCATCAGTGCGATAACCATTCAAGCTCTGCTTCAACTAGTTCCTAGAATTCTCTTTGGACGTATTATTGACGACGGAATAATTCCTGGTAATCAAAAATTAGTCACAACTCTTGCACTATTGACAGTCGCTGCAGCATTGATTGAAGCACTTTTCGCGTTAGTTGAACGTTGGTTGTCCGCACAAGTCGGCGAGGGTCTTATCCACGATCTTCGAGCAACACTCTTTGATCATGTACAACGAATGCCGCTCGCTTTTTTTACCCATACCCAGACTGGGACGCTTGTTTCGCGACTAAACAATGACGTTATCGGGGCTCAAAGAGCTGTGACTGGAACATTGGGGACAATTCTTTCTAACTTAATCGTGGCGGTCAGCACATTGGTAACGATGTTTATATTGGAATGGCGACTAACGTTTTTAGCTCTCCTGCTACTTCCTCTCTTTATTTGGCCAGCGAAACGAGTTGGTAAAAAACTATCTGATATCGCGCGCGAGCAGATGGACAGAAATGCTGAAATGAACTCAACGATGACTGAAAGATTTTCAGTATCAGGAGCTCAGCTCGTAAAACTTTTTGGCAATCACGATCGGGAGGCAACAACTTTTCGACACCGTGCAGCAGCAGTTAGAGATCTAGGAATTCGAAGCGCTATGTATGGACGAGCTTTTATGCTGTCCCTGGGGTTAGTTGGGGCACTTGGCACCGCGTTGATCTATCTTGTCGGTGGCAATTACGCGATAAACGGAGATTTATCAACAGGAGAACTGGTTACGTTCGCAGCTCTCGTTCCTCTTATTTACCAGCCGTTAACAGCTTTAACTGGTGCTCGAGTCGACATTATGACAGCTCTAGTAAGCTTTGAACGCGTATTCGAAGTGCTTGATACTCCGCACGGGATAAGAGACTCCAAAGAGGCCTTGGATATCGACAAAGTTACAGGCGAAGTCAAATTTGAGTCCGTTCATTTCGCGTACCCGACTTCTGACGCCGCATCAGTATCTCTAGGTGGAAACGGCAGCGGAAACGAACTTGGAGATGAAGTGCTTAATGACATTTCATTAACTCTTTTACCAGGGACTATGACAGCGCTTGTCGGCCCTTCTGGGGCTGGTAAAAGTACATTGGCTTCGTTGTTGCCTCGACTCTACGACGTTAGCTCAGGATCGATAAAAATCGACAACAGGGATCTCAGATTTATTACTCAAGAATCACTTCGAAGAAATGTTGGAGTTGTGACTCAAGATCCTCACCTGTTTCATGAAAGCGTGGCAGCTAATCTCCGATATAGCGACCCATCGGCATCACCACTGCAGATGGAAGAAGCATGCCGTTCTGCTCAAATCCATGACGTCATAGCTGCTCTGCCGGACGGATATGAAACTGTCGTGGGCGAACGCGGCTATCGACTATCAGGCGGTGAAAAACAAAGACTCGCTATCGCTCGGGTTCTACTAAAAAACCCGTCAATCGTGATTTTAGATGAAGCGACGAGCCACCTCGATGCCGAAAATGAACTCCTCGTGCAAAAAGCGCTTGACAAAGCCCTCTCAGGACGAACCTCTCTAGTAATTGCCCATCGTCTCTCCACGGTGCGTAATGCCGATTTAATTGTTGTTATTGATGATGGCTCTGTGGTCGAAAAAGGTCAACACAGTGATCTAATCAGCACCGGTGGCCTATATGCAGATTTCCATCAGACTCTTTCGGGAAATTAACGAATGGCAGCATTAACTTGGACCGTTGACGAACTCTGTACGTCTATTTCAGTAGGGCTTCAGAACGTTTTCCCAGAAGAAATCTGGCTCAGGGGACAAATCGTTGGGTTAACACGCTCACAAGCTGGGCACCTATATTTTGATTTGATTGAGCCAGAAGCAACGAATCGTAAAGCCAACAGCAAAATGTCGATCGTTGCGTTTAAGGGCCAACTGAACGGTATTGAATCAGTTCTAAAGAAGTTAGGAAACCTTACTCTTGAGGATGGAATTGAGGTACGTATTCGAGGACGTGTCAGCTACTACGCGCCGCAAGGCCGAATCCAATTCATCATGTCCGCAGTCGATCCTCAGTATACCCTCGGACACTTGGCAGCAGAAAGAGATCAGGTTCTTCGAACCCTGGCATCTGAAGGTCTATTAGAGCTTAATAAGAGCCTTACTCTTCCATTGCTTCCGCTTCGGATCGGCTTGGTCACCTCAGATGGCAGCGCAGCATATAACGACTTTACTAATGAGCTTCTTACTAGCCGCTACCCTTTTCAAATTTTTCTCGTTGATGCGAGAGTCCAGGGGTCAGAGGCTGAATCAGCAATAGTTAATGCCCTTAAAACCATTGCTCATGCGGAAGTTGATGTCATTGCTGTGGTGCGAGGCGGGGGTGCCAAAACTGATCTACTTGCCTTTGATCTCGAAAGTGTAGCCAGAGCTGTTGCTAACTGCCCTAAACCAGTTTTTGCGGGAATAGGGCACGAGATTGATCGCTCAATAACTGATGAGGTTGCTCACACTTCAGTGAAAACTCCCACAGCATGTGCAGTAGCCCTTATCGAACAAGTTGGCAATTTTGAGGTTTTTCTTGACCGCTTAAGCTCCTCTATAGCTAACAAAGCTCAACAACGCCTTGCTCGGGCTAATGAAACGCTCGAGAACAGCGGTAGTCAAATTGCGAAGGCCCGAACAGTTATACATTCGCAAGATGTTCGGTTAGCTGAATTCTCAACCGATCTAACCCGATTTTCTAATCGCGCATTAGAACAAGCCAGAAAACGAGTTCAAGCCGCCGCTGATCTTCAACGAGCTTTCCATCCTCTTCAAGTTCTTCGTCGCGGTTTCTCAATCACACGTGACCAAAATGGCTTAATTCTGACGGATGAGGCACCTCTCGGTACTCAAATCATCACCGAAACTTTTGGTGCCACAATTTCAAGTCAAGTTATAACAAGTTCTCGAAAGGAGACCCAGTGACAAAAAATGAACAAAGTTATGTCAGCGCTATTTCAGAAATCGAAGAAATCCTACGCTCACTCGATACAGAAAACGTTGATATTGATCGACTTGCAACCGATGTGCAAAAGGCCGCAGAACTAATCGCTTTTTGCCGAGATCGGCTAGCTTCTACACAAACAGAAGTAGAGCGCATTGTCTCCTCATTTGACTAAAAATAGCGTGGGCCGAGGGAGTCGGTGGGAGCTCCCTCGGCCCACTAGGCGCGCACAAGTTGGTGGGAAACTCATGGCGCACGTCTCAGCGCAACCAGACAGTTGAACCGAGAAACGATGACTAAAATTTAAGAGTTACTCTGTAATAATATGAACTTGCCCCACTTGATCACTTTAGAAATTACATGCAAAACAACCTCTTTGGTAAACGCATATGATAAATAACAGGAAAATTATTACTGCTCCCTTCGGGACCTGGGACTCTCCATTAAGCGCAGAAGACTTAGCAGTTTCTTCTGTACGATTAGCTGAACCGCGGGTCTTCAAAGATCAAATTTTTTGGGCAGAAGGAAGACCAACAGAATCAGGAAGAACCGCAATAGTTCATTACGTAAATGGCCGGGCATCTGATTTAGGGCCCCCTCAGGCAAATGTAAGATCTCTGGTTCACGAATATGGTGGAGGGGCATGGATACCAACAAAGCTTGGAGTAATCGGTGCGTTATTCGATGACCAGCGCCTGTACCATTTTTCGAATAGTGGTTTGAGTCCTTTAACTATAGAACCAAGTATTAACCGCAGTTATAGATACGCTGATCCATGCTTACTACCTGATGAGGTTTCGACTATTTGGGTTTTTGAGGATCACGATCACAAGGGTTTTGAACCGACCAATTCACTCATCTTAGTTGACTCAGATGGATCGTTTAAAAGAATTGCTGAAGGCCACGATTTCTATTCATCACCCGTCTGCAGCCCAAATGGAAATCAAATTGCATACATTGCTTGGGATCATCCATCAATGCCATGGGATAGGACGTTTTTACGAGTAATTGATCTCGAAAAAAATGAAGTTGTAAATGACCAGATCGTGCTAGAGGGGTTTGCTTTTCAGCAACCGCGCTGGAGTCCAACAGGTCAGTTGCATGTAATAAGCGATGAGACCGGATTTTGGAACATTCACAGTGTCAATGTCAATGACAGAAGTTCTACTCCCATAATTGATTGTTCGGGCGAATTCGGTGTTCCAGGCTGGGTTTTTGCCCAATGCACGTATCAGTGGAGCAACGACAATATTTGGTGTAGCTGGGTAGACCATGGCATTGGTCACATAGGTTTCATTGAAGAGAAAAAACTGAATGAGTTAGAAACAGACTTTACTGAATTCGGACGACTTGATGTTTTGTCTGATGGTCGGGTGGTGACAGTTGCCGCAAGTTGGACGGCGCCTTCAGCACTCGTTGTAATAAGTAAAGACGGCACGACCGAAATATTAAATAATCAGACGCCCCCAATTTTAAACGCCAACAATATCTCGCAGCCAAAACCTATTTCATTTACTTCTGGTGACAATCTAGAAGCTCACGCCTTTTATTTTGAACCCAAAAACGAACATTTTGAATCGTTAAATGAACTGCCACCTCTAATTGTTTTAAGTCATGGTGGCCCAACCAGCAGTGCCCGTTCTTCATTTGATCCTGCCGTTCAGTTCTGGACTAATCGAGGTTTTGCTGTTGTTGATGTCAACTACGGAGGAAGCACAGGTTTTGGGACTGAGTACAGAAATCGTCTAAACGGCAACTGGGGTATTACCGATACGCAAGATTGTGTCGAAGCTGCTAAATATCTTGCAGAAAATGGACTCGCCGATAGAGACCGATTAATCATCAAGGGGGGGTCGGCTGGCGGATACACAACACTTTGCGCGCTTACTTGGCACAATATTTTTGCAGCCGGCATTAGCAGATACGGAGTCGCTGATCTAGAGACTTTAGCCAGAGACACTCACAAATTTGAATCAAAGTATCTTGACTCTCTGATTGGTCCATGGCCCGAGGAATCAGGCATTTATATAGAACGTTCACCCATTCATCACACACATTTGTTGTCTACACCAATGATTATTTTACAAGGGACTGAAGATGCCGTTGTACCGCCATCCCAAGCAGAGTCTCTTGTAAGGTCCTTAGCTTCAGCAAATATTCCCCATTCATATTTACTTTTCGAGGGAGAGGGTCATGGATTTAGACAAGCTGAGAATATTGCTACAGCCTTAGAGTCTGAGCTCTCTTTCCTTGGTCAAATTCTTGGATTCGAGCCAGCTACATCCAAAACACACGTAGAAATTAAGTAGCAAAAGAATTACTAGATTTTGGCGATGGTCACTATCGGAAGCCATTGATCACAAATAGCTACACAGAATTCCATCACTGAAAGTTATTCTCGTTTCAGTTTTTAAAATAACGAGAGAGCACCACTTGCGCTGCTGATTAGCGAAGCACCGCTAGCTTTAAGTACGTGTACGAATTTGTTCGCCAACCAAAGTGGATAATTGCTCATTTGCTCACTGGCTTACTACTAACGGTTTTTATTTTCGCCGGCTTCTGGCAGCTTGACCGTCACGACAAGCGCGTGAAGTTGAACAACACAATTGCGACTCAAATAGAAAGTAAGACTCTTCCGCTGGAAGCTTTTAGCGCTACGGAAGCAAAAAGTCTCGAATATCGTATCTTCCAGGGCCAGGGCTCATGGATACCAGAGGACGCCGTTTTAATTCGGAATCGGAGTTACCAGGAACTAAGTGGTTGCCACCTGGCAGTTCCAGTAATGGTTCAACCACAAGAAGCCATCATTGTAATCGTTGGTTGGCTGCAAGACACAGAATGTGTTTCTCCCAATTCATTTGTTCCAGAGGGCGAAGTTACCTTGACCGCCCGAGCCAGACTTACTCAAAAACGAGGTGCCATTGGGCCAAAAGATGCCGAAAATGGTCGACTCGAAAGTTTGGCCCGAGTTGACGTTGCTCGTATTGATAAACAGACCTCCATTAATCTAGCGCCGCACTATTTAGAGCTCATAAACGCAGAGCCCACTGTGAAAAATGTATTTTCTGTAGACCCACCATCGACTAATAATGGGCCACATCTCGCATACGCCATCCAATGGTTGTTATTTTTCGGAGTAGGTGTTGTTGGATATCCACTGTTTCTTCGAAGACAAGCGATTCATGGTGAAAGCGAATCATTAGATAGTTAAAGAATTTTGCCCATTCGTTCTAGCGTGCTAGTAAGCAGCTCCGGTGAGGTAGCAAAATTTAATCGCACAAACCCGGAGCCACTCTCTCCAAAATCAAGTCCAGAATTAAGTCGGACGCTAGCTCTCTCCAGAAACACCGAACCTGGATCATCGCCTAAGCCGAGATCGTTACAATCTAACCAAGATAGATAAGTAGCTTTTGGCTGGTGGTAAACAACTCCGGGTAGATGTTCAACAATTAGCTCCGACAGCATTTGACGATTTCCGTCGAGCCCCGATAGCAACTCTGCAATCCAAGCATCACCATATTCCCATCCAGCAACCGTGGCAATCTGTCCCAAACCGTTTATGCCTCCAAAAAGACGCGGAGGAATTGCTTTCAAGAGTGGCCCATGCTTATCCGAGGCCGTGTGCATAAACGACATCCGCAAGCCAGCTATATTAAACGTCTTAGTCGCGGCAGTCACCGTTACAGTTCGTTGTTTAGCGATATCGCTGATAGATGCAGCTGGTATGTGCTTGTTCGGCTCGTAAACAAGATCGCTGTGAATCTCATCTGAAATAACTAACAAATCGTTTTCTTCAGCAATTGAATAAATAGTACGCAAATCACTTTCACTGAACACAACTCCACAAGGATTATGTGGGTGGCATAACATCAATGTTCTCACATTAGACCTTTTGGCCACTTCGCTTAAATGATCAAAGTCAAGGTGCCAACCATGTTCATCGCTAACCCTAAGAGGGTTTGAGATAACTACTCGGCCTAAATCTTCAATGCTTTTATAGAAGGGAGGGTAGGCAGGAGTTTGAAGCACAATGCCCGAACCTGGTTCGGTTAAAACATTGATGGCCCATTGGATACTTTGTACGACATCATGTTGTCGAATAACATCATCACCAGAAATTTCCCAATTAAATTTGGCCAGCATTCGATTAACGAAAGCTTCAATCACCGGTATCGGCTCATCATAAAAATCGTAGCCTAAGCCACCGGTATCAATTCGTTTTTTTATTGCGTCAATAATAAAATCAGGGACCTCGACGTCCATGTCCGCTACCCAGGCAGCCATGACATCAGGTCCGTGACGTTGCCACTTGATACCTGGTCTATTTTTTACACGATCTGTATCCAAATCAAAGATCATAGGAAGAGGCTAGAGACTGCTGACTATCAATGTCGTGAAAAGCAAATGATCTCTAGAATACTCCAATCATTCTTAACGCTAGGGCAACTACAGCAATGATGAGAACAGGTCGAATTACTCTATCCCCGCCTCGCACTGCGAGACGCGCACCAATCCAACCTCCGAGTGCAAAACCTAAGGCAAGTACCGCAGCGAAACCCCAATCCACCTGACTTCGTATTATGAAAACCGGTAGTGCAAAAAACGTTAGAACTAAAATTACAAATACTTTCACTGCATTTGCGTTAACTAGGTCGAGTCCCGATCGTGCTAGAGCAACCACTAAAACCAAACCTACTCCGGCTTGGAACGCTCCTCCATAAATACCTATCGCGAAAAAAACTACATATGTAGTAATGGGCCGCCAAGTGATTTCGACACTCGATACTTTCGGCGGCCGAAGGCTCAAAAACAAAATAGGCAGCATCAAAACACCAAAGACACGTTCAAAACTTTCGCTCGTAAGGCTCGAAACAACTAGTGAACCAAAGATTGATCCAATAATTATTGGTATCAACACTGGTACGGCCCGTGATAAGCCAGAAATCCCCTCACGTCTATATCCAGCAACAGACGCAATGTTCTGAACGGCCACACCAACCCGATTAGTGCCATTAGCTACAAGCCCGGGTAAATCGCCAAAGATAGTCAAAAGGGCAACCGTCAGCAATGAACCTCCGCCCGCCATTGCATTCACTATGCCCGCAATAAGACCGGCGCTAACAATAACTATTGCTTGAGTAACGGTCATCTAGCCATAATGACCGCTAATTACCCGAGTTCCTTTGATACTAAGTATCTAATTGGGTTCACCGAACGGCCTCACGGCCTCTACCCTCTTTAAAGATGGGCGGTAATTCTTTTGGCGAACGATTCCGAGTCACTACTTTTGGTGAATCTCACGGTGGCGGAGTAGGAGTAATAATTGATGGCTGTCCACCAATGCTTGAACTAGATGAAGCTTTAATACAAACGGAGCTTGACCGCAGAAGACCAGGACAGAGTCGTTTGGTGACCCAACGTCAAGAAGCTGACCGAGTTCAAATATTTTCTGGGCTCTTCGAAGGTCTTACCTTGGGGACGCCAATCGGCATGCTTGTCATGAATACCGATGCCAGGCCAGGTGCATACGATAATATGCGAGATGTTTTTCGTCCAAGCCATGCTGACTACACCACCGAAGCAAAATTCGGTATACGCAATTGGCAAGGCGGTGGAAGGGCTTCTGCCCGAGAGACAATTGGGCGAGTGGCTGCCGGAGCAATTGCTCGAAAAGTAATTGAAAAAGCAGCGGGCATAGAAGTACTAGGCTGCGTCACCTCAGTTGCTTCAATTCAGGCCGAGATTAATTTAAATTCATTCACGCGTGCCGATGTAGAAGCTGACCCAACTAGATGCCCTGACCCTGATGCCGCATCTAAGATCACTGGAGCTATTGATTCAGCTAGGCGTGATGGTAATTCCCTAGGTGGCATCGTAACTTGCGTAGCAAGATCAATGATCCCAGGTTTAGGCGAACCAGTTTTCGACAAATTAGATGCGGATTTAGCTGGAGGATTAATGTCTCTCCCCGCAGCTAAGGGAATAGAAATTGGAAGCGGTTTCGCCGGTACTTTAATGACCGGTCGAGAGCACAATGACCTTTTTGTTCCAGGACCAGAAGGAATGCCCAAAACCACTACTAATAATAGTGGCGGCATTCAAGGAGGTATTAGCAACGGCGCAGACTTAGTTATTCGTGTTGCTTTTAAGCCCACTGCAACAATTAGTTCACCACAAGAAACAGTGGATAGAGAAAATAATTCACAAGTCCTTGAAGCAAAAGGTCGACACGATCCATGTGTTCTACCTCGAGCCGTTCCTATGGTTGAGGCAATGGTTTGTTTAGTATTAGCCGATCATTTTCTTCGACAACAATCAACAAACATTTAAATTGACGTAATCTATTCGTCGCGCTGTTCTCGCAGAAACTTTTGGAATTCCGCAGCAAGGTCGTCACCAGATGGGAGATCTGTCTCAGATGCCCTTTCAACTTCTTCTTCAAGTTGGCGGACATAGTCCATTATTTCCGGATCTTGGGAAACTGCATCAGCTACACGCTCTTCCCATTCAAGTGAGCTCACGTCAAGATCGTTATAACCCGTCAGGACCCCTGTGACGTGCTCAAATTCTTGGAGGAGAGCACGAGTGCCTTTTGGATTTGGAGGCCCGGCGACATAATGAGGTATCCCAACTCTCAGAGAAACCACGGGCAACGAAGCTCGGTCCAGGGAATCATGTAGCGTCCCTATTATTCCAGTAGGCCCTTGATAACTTGGTCGATCTAAACCAAGGCGTCGCGCCAGCTCAGGATTTGCCGCGCTGCCTTTTACTTCTGAAGGCCTTGAATGGGGAACGCCGGCCGCCATAGCTCCAAGAGTTACAACCATTTCACAATTAGTATCGGTCGCAATTTCTACTACTGACTCACAAAACGTTCGCCATCGCATTCTTGGCTCAATCCCCTGTAACAAAACCAGATCGTGTGACAAATTATTTTCGATTACGTGAACGTCCAAAGAAGGCCACCGAACTAAGCGATCACCTTCTTCATTGATATACACTTCCGGTCGTACTTCTTGGAAGTCATAAAACTCTTCCGGATCAATGTGAGCGATACGACGAGCTTTATGGTGATTAATTATCCAATCAATTGCCCCAGTGGCACACTCGCCAGCATCAAACAAACCTTGAAATGCGACCACTAAAAGCGGACGCTGGAGGCTGGGCGCTTCACCCCATACAACTTCACTCATATGTAATAATAAGGCCAAAAAACGCTGCAATGTCTTATTCACTGCAGGATCTTTATTCTTTTTAATTCCTCTTGAAGTAGCTATCGGTAACTTCGCTTCAAAAGAAAATTGGCTCTTAGTAACAGAAGTGACAAAATTTGGACAAACCAACCTTCTACCAGAGAACGTATAAATAGTTCGCTTAGCCTGCCCTAACGCTAGGGCTACTTTCAACGGACAGACTGCAAAAATCAAGTCCGACTATGTTAGAACTCACGAAAGCTTTGCTCAGCAACTGCCATTTCTGCCAGTATGTACTGTGCAGCAATTACCAACTGGGACTCAATTAGTTCGTGGAGAAGCCTGGGCGATCGGTCTCACTTACTTCACAGTGGCTATAACAGTCTCAATTGTTCATCGCACCGCTGGGACTGATCCATGGTTGATTGTCGCAGCTGCTCTAATAGTAAATTCCGCGACAGCCACATTAGCCTTTGCATCAGCCACCGCTTCGGGAGGAAGCGCTGTGACTGGGGTTCTTAGCTCTTGGATAGTTAGCACTAGATTTGGTTTGCTTGCCGCTACTATTGCTCCCCGTCTCTGGTCATCACGTAAAAAAAGACTTTTCGCCGCTTATAGTTGCTTTGACCCTAACGTGGCTCTCGCTCTTCGTGAAGAAGAAGATAGCAACCTGCGACGCGTATACGTTTCGTTGTCACTATGGCTCATAATACCTTGGTGGGTAGGTTCCGTTGTCGGCGTCTTCGTCGGCAATATTATTTCTAATCCTCTAGCGCTCGGCCTAGACGTCATGTTCCCAGCTTTATTTGTTGCACTATTATGGCGGCAGTTAGACCACGGGCTTAGTAAATTAGTCGGATTAGCTGGGGCTGCAGTCGCTCTTGGGACCGTGGAATTCGTTCCCGGTGGCCTGCCGATCCTCTTAGCAGCTTTCACTGCCCTACTTGGACTCCGCAAAAAAAACACTCCTCCCAACGAGCTCCATTAAACGGTATGTTGACTTGGGGAGCACTGTTGTTTATCGCCGCTGGCGTTTACGGTCAGCGACTTTTAGGTATGACCTCATCCAGTTCTAAGCGACTCTCTGGTCCTTGGATCATCGTACTTAGCTATATACCAGTCGCTATTTTAGCTGCAGTAATAGCTTTGCAGACCTTGACTCACCAAGGCGAATTACAAATAGATGCTCGAGTGGTTGGCATTACCGCAGCCGCGTTTTGTTGCTGGCGTCAATGGCCAATGGCCGCAGTTGTAACCATAGCCGCTCTAGCTACGGCATCCACACGACTGATTTTGTGACTATCTTCTAGTTGGAGGCATCATGACTACATTGCGTTCTCGATACCCAGATCTTCTCAAACTCGTCGATCCGCCCCTCATTGTCGGAGGGATTTGCAGACTCTGTGATTACCTTACTTTCCCGAGAGACCCTTATGGATGCGAAAACTGCGGATCGACAAGCGAGGAAATAGATTCGTATGAGTTTTCACCAAGGGGCTTCATCCAGGCAGTAGCTACCGTTCATCGACACCACCACCCGAGCCCCGAAGTACCTTTTAACGTAGCTGTGATTACTTTATCTGAAGGCCCATTGATTAAAGGAATCATTGAGGGTCACAACCCCAAAGTTGGTTCACTCGTTGAAGGCATCATCGCAGCTAGTAAGCCTGACTCAGAGGGTATTTCATGGGCTGATTTACGTTTCAGGTTGATTTAACAATGACCAAAAATATCTTGGCTAACAATCCTGTTTACGTTGTTGGCATTGGGTTTCACCGATACCAACGAACAAGTTCGCAAAGCTACGTTTCACTTGGATTAGCAGCTACTCGTGAAGCCCTCAAGGATGCAGCGATAGGTTGGCCCGGCGTCGAGGTTGCTTATACAGGCACAGCGATGTTAGGGATGGGCGCTAGCAGAATTATGTTAAGCCGGCTCGGGGCCACGGGGATTCCGATGACTCAAATTGAGAATGCCTCAGCTAGTGGATCATCCGCTGTTGCTTTAGCTTCTTTAGAAATTGCTTCTGGAAAATCGGATATCGCCTTGGCTTTGGGAGTGGACAAACAGTCCGGCGGTTTAGGAGCTGCGCCGGCAAAAGCGGGAATCAACAATCTCGAAGCTGGCGCTATAGTTCCATTCACTCATTTCGCTCTTTTAGCTTCTGAGTACATGCATCTGCACGGGACCAAGCCCGAACACGTGGCAGCCGTTGCGTTTAAGAACCACAGAAATGGAGCTAACAATCCATACGCGCAGCGTCAAAAGCATCGATCCCTCGAAGAGATAATGAGTGAGCCCATTTCCGGTTCGCTTACTCGACTTCAATGCTGCCCTGTTGGGGAAGGAGCTGCGGCGGTTATTTTGGCTTCTGAGGCAGGAATTAAAAAGCTCGGGATAGACAAAAGGCGGTCAGTCAAAATACTTTCCTCGGTCACTCGAACCGAAGGTTTGTATCCGCCAGGTGAAGGAATTGATGCCGCTCTAACTGCTGAAACAGCTCGGCTGGCTTTCGATCAATCATCTGTCGAGCCTTCGGACATCGATGTTTTAGAAGTCCATGATGCTTTTTCTATTGAAGAACTTCTATATGCCGAAGCACTTGGTATAACAAAACCTGGGGAAACAGCTTCTCTCATCCAATCAGGAAGCCTGGATATTGGCGGTAAATGCGCTATTAGCCCTTCCGGAGGGCTGTTAGCTATGGGTCATCCTATCGGACCAACTGGAGTCGGACAGATTGCTGAAATCACCCGTCAGCTACGCGGGGAGGCAGGGGTCCGCCAACAACCGAACGCTCAAACAGCGTTAGCCCACATGGTTGGTATTGGAGCAGTATGCGTGGTTCATGTTCTACAAAAAAACTAAGTAAAGAAGCTGGTTATTAATTGCGCGGGAATCCTAAGTCGACGCTACTTGTCCCCGGGTCTGGCCATCGTGCTGTTACAACTTTCGCTCGAGTGAAAAATCTGACCCCGTCAGGTCCGTACATGTGTGCGTCACCAAAAAGTGATGCTTTCCAGCCGCCAAAAGAATGGTATGCAACAGGTACTGGAATTGGCACGTTAATTCCTACCATCCCTACCTCTACCTCATGTTGGAATTTACGTGCTGCGCCTCCGTCACGGGTAAATATCGCCGTTCCATTACCGTAGGGATTTGAATTAATAAGTGTAATCGCCTCTTCAAATGTCGTTACTCTCACCACACTAAGCACGGGACCAAATATCTCATCTCTGTAACACTCCATATCTCGAGTTACCTGATCTAACAACGTCGGTCCATAAAAAAATCCCGCTTTAGGAAGATTTCGATCTGCTCCATCTTCCACTACTACAGCTCCCGCCTCACGAGCTCGCATCACATACGCCGCAACTTTATCTCTATGTTCTGCCGTTATTAGAGGTCCCATTTCTGAGTCCGGTGCATCGCCTGGTCCGATTTTCACATTGGGGATGCGACTTGCAATTGCTTCGACTATCTCATCAGCAGCAGTACCTACTGCAACTACCGCACTTATCGCCATACATCTTTCGCCAGCTGATCCATATGCAGCGCTTACTGCTGCATCAGCAGCCATTTCAATATCAGCATCTGGTAACACAAGCATGTGGTTCTTCGCTCCTCCCAAAGCTTGAACCCGTTTCCCCGCCTGAGTCCCACGTTCATAGACGTAGCGCGCTATTGGGGTAGAACCCACAAAACTTATTGCCGATATCCCCGGATGGTTTATTAACCCATCTACAGCAACTTTGTCACCGTTCAGTACGTTAAACACTCCATCAGGCAGGCCTGCCTCTTTGAACCATTCAGCGATAAGCATCGAGGCTGAAGGATCACGCTCCGAAGGTTTGCAAATAAAGGTATTCCCACTAGCTATTGCTGTAGCAAACATCCAACATGGAACCATGGCTGGAAAGTTGAATGGGGTAATTCCGACCACAACCCCCAAGGGCTGCCGCAAGCTATACACCTCTATCCCTGCTGAAACTTGCTCGTTTATTTCTCCCTTTAAATGCTGGCCAATACCGCATGCGAATTCAACATTTTCAATCCCGCGCGCCACCTCACCAAAAGCATCCGAGATCACTTTTCCATGTTCTCTACTGATAATTTTCGCTAACTCATTTGCGCGAGCTGAAAGAATTTCTCGAAACGCAAACATTATTTGAGTGCGTTGCGTCAATGAACTTTCTTTCCACGATAACGCCGCTTCTTGGGCTACCGTCACAGCCTCATTGACCTCATCGAGCGATGCTAAATCCACCTCAGCTTGTACTAGCCCGCTTGACGGATCATAGACGTTGTGCACACGGCCACTCGTCCCTATTTGCTTCTGACCGCTAATGAAATGATGAATTTTTCTCACTTAAATACATTAATCCTAAACGCGACAAATTCTCAGTTGAAAATCTACCTAACCGAAATTTCAATACAAGCCAGCTCGTCCAAGACGATCCAAACAAACCTCTACACTCCATGGAAGCATCGTGGCACCGCACCGAGCATCACGGTAATGCTGTTCTAATTTGCTTGGGCGAAGCATCGATCTACCTCCGCATATACGTATTGCTTCAGAAGCAATCGCTGGAGCGCCTTCCATGGTTGTTATCATCGCAGACCAAGCCCTTCTCAACGCTGCCGGTGACGGGTCTACAGATGACTCTTCTAACACCCGGTACATAAGCGCCTGCGTTTGGTCATACTTGAGTTGCATACCAGCCCAACCAGCTTGTTTTATATGGTTATCCTTTCGGGATTCAACCCCATGTTCTCCTCTCAGATACTCCTCGGTAGTATCTATGACAGCTTTCATAAGGCCCAAGTAGCTGAAACTCAACGTCATGTAGAAGTACGGGAACCGCCGGCTCATTGCATCAAAGGCCCCAGGTGGAACAACTTCATTGTCACCTGGGACAAATACGTTATTCATTATCAAATTTCGCGAATCGGTTCCCCTCATCCCCAATGGATCCCACACACCTTCAACAGATAGGCCTTCGCTACCAGCTGGCACTCCAAGAAGCCTCAGCCTTCTATCACCTTCAACGATTGCAACCACATTGTGGATGTCAGCCGCACCACTTAACGACGCAAATATTTTTCTCCCCGTAACTCTGTACCCGCCAGCCACTGGCACCGCAATCGTATTAACAGGTGACGTACTTCCGAGACTTCTACCTTCTGAGAATGGTTGCGAGTGAATAAGATGTTGAGAGCACATTCCTTCCCACAACGCGGGTCGAGTGCGCTTAAGGTGTTGCTTCATTTCATTATCAAAATCTAACTCCTCAGAAATCCAACCAGCAAGCAACGCTGTTGCGGTGTGCATATTAAACGTCAAGGCAGTAGTAGGACATGCACGCGCGAGTTCTTCAGACACGAGAGCGTACCCAACGAAATCAGCCTCATACCCGCCATATTCTTTTGGGGCGCAGAGGCCAAGAAAACCTTCTGCGGCGAGCTCCGTCCAATTTTCATAAGGAAAAGAAGCGTCTCGATCATATTGTGCTGATCGCGAAGAAAAGCTTGGTGCGAGCTGAGCTACCTGCTCGACTAAAGTCATTCGTTCTTTTGTCTGAATAGGGTGGGGCATTCACTTCTCCCTGAACCACGTAGACCAATTAGCGTAGGTTGATAGCTGCAAGTCTGCTTAATTTAAGGGCTACGAAAAACAAATTCCCTTGTTATCGCACTGATTAGACGCCATAGCCAAACCCTTAAACTTTTCTAGAACGTTCACTAACGAGTTCTGCAATCAAGAATGAAACAATTTAATTCTTATCCCCCAAAGGTTTTAAGCCATACCCACCACCACCCGGTGTGTCTATCTGAACAGAATCACCTGCTTCGACCTCGAATCGAGCAAATCCTTCTAAGAGCAATTGCTCTTCCTCAAAAGGTATAAGAATATTAACGCCCGTCTGTCCTGATTCTCCACCGGCAACACCATAGGGCGCTATTTTTCTCCTCGAAGACAGAATATTTACCGTCATCGGTTCTAGAAACTTAACCCGTCGACTAACCCCGTCACCACCTGGATTCTTACCATCACCACCAGAGTTTTGTCTGATCCGAAAATGTTCCAGTCGAACTGGATGACGTATCTCCATTATCTCAGGGTCAGTAAGGCGAGTATTTGTCATATGCGTATGCACTGCCGACGCGCCGGCTTGGTTGGTAGTAGCTCCCGCCCCGCCGCATATAGTTTCGTAATATTGATGTTCATCATTACCCCAAATAAAGTTGTTCATTGTGCCTTGGGAACCGGCCATCACTCCCATCGCCCCCAGCAATGTGTCAACTATTAATTGGCTTGTCTCCACATTGCCAGCGATGACAGCTGCCGGGAAATGGGGACTTATTATAGATGGATCTGGAATAACTATTTCTAGCGGCTTCAAACAGCCAGCATTCAGCGGGATTGAGTCTTCAACCATTAGACGAAAGGCATACAACACTGCTGATCGACATACGGCTTGGGGAGCGTTCATGTTGCCTGCATGTTGAGCGCTTGTACCTGTGAAATCTATTTTTGCACTTCTTGCTAACGGATCCACACTGATGGTTACAACTATTTTATTTCCGTCATCCATTTCACAAGTAAAACTGCTGTCAACGAGGTTCGCGATGACGCGACGAACTGATTCTTCCGCATTATTTTTTACGTGCTCCATATACGCGTGAACTACTCCTAGGCCGTAGTAACTAATTATGCGCTGGAGTTCAGAAGCTCCTCGTTCACATGCAGCCACCTGAGCTTTCAAATCCGCAATATTATAGTCAATATTTCGTGCAGGCCAGGGGCCATCTCCTAGCAGCGTTCGTATCTCATTTTCTAAAAACCGATCTTTCTCAATCAATTTGAAGTTATCTATGACTATGCCCTCCTCGTTAATTGTTGTTGAATCCGCAGGAGCAGAACCAGGCACTACGCCACCGATATCAGCATGGTGACCTCTAGCTGCCACATAAAAAAGCTTCTCATTCCCAAGCTTCTCAAATATTGGTTTCACAACCGTGATATCTGGGAGATGGGTTCCACCGTTGTAGGGAGCATTAAGGACAAATCCATCACCGTTAGCCATATTAGGATTATTAGTAATAACGGTTTTGATCGCTTCGCTCATTGAACCTAAATGAATTGGTAGATGAGGAGCATTGGCAATTAGCTCTCCGTCAGCGTCGAAAATCGCACAACTAAAATCTAACCGTTCTTTAATGTTGACTGATACGGACGTGTTCTCTAAGACAACACCCATCTGCTCAGCAATATTCATAAACAAGTTGTTAAATATTTCTAGTTGTATTGGGTCAACATCTATCGCTAGATCAATATTTGGCGTTTGTTTTTTTATTCGATGTAGAATAAGAGATCCTGCATCTGATAGTTCAGCTTGCCAACCAAGTTCAACTACAGTCGTTCCATTTTTTTCGATGATTACAGCTGGGCCAGGCGTTTGCGTACCTGATTCCATAGCAGATCGAAATAGAAATGGTGCCTCTTTCACTTCACCATCAATGGTCATGGGGTAATTGATCGTGGTTTCGTTCGTTCGCTGAATTGTGTCGTTTATACCTAAATTAGATTTTTTTTTGCTCGATGCCTCATGCTGTATTGATTCAACTATTAATTCTTTTTCTGGTGATATAAAACCGAACCGGGCTAGATGAAGTCCTTCAAAACTTTCTATAATTTCAGCTTTTTTACCAAATGCGACGTGTATCGCTGTGTCAGAACCTGCATATCGAATAGCTAAACGCTTTACGGTCAGAATGTTAGTAATCTCTATTCCTTGGTCCGCTAAAGTTTTTTGGCCCTTCGTCTCCAGTTCTAACCATGTTTCTTGTAGATCGGAGATCAATTTCTGAGATAATGGTAACTCAACTGATTTTTCTTTGACGTCACGAACATCTGCAAGGCCCATTCCTAATGCAGAAAGCACTCCACCATATCGGTGAAGAAAAACTGTTTCGATTCCTAGTTTGTCAGCGATCAAACACGCGTGTTGACCACCAGCACCTCCGAAACAGCAAAGAGTGTAGGTACTAACATCATGACCTCTTTCGACACTAATTTTTTTTATCGCGTTAGCCATATTTTCTACAGCTATTTCAATGAAGCCTTCTGCTATAGCCCCCACTGTTTGTTTTTTCCCTGTGGCTTTTGATATTTCTTGTCTTAATAATTCAAACTTTTTTTCGGTTCCTTCAATGTCCAATGGGGCATCTCCATTAGGACCAAAAACTTTCGGGAAATATTCGGGTCTGAGTTTGCCTAAAATTACGTTGCAATCGGTGATAGTTAATGGCCCATTATTTCCATAACACGTTGGTCCTGGCTGAGCGCCTGCAGAAGCAGGCCCTACTCTCTGGCGAGTCCCGTCAAAAAAGACTATCGAACCGCCGCCCGCAGCAACAGTATTAATATCCATCATCGGGGCACGCACGCGAACCCCTGCTACTTCCGTTTCGTCGCTTCTTTCAAGTTCTCCCGCAAAGTGGCTTACATCAGTTGATGTTCCCCCCATGTCAAAACCGATGAGATGGTCGAAGCCTTCAAGCTGAGCTGTCTCAACCATTCCAACTACTCCGCCTGCAGGTCCAGACAACAGAGCATCTTTACCTTTGAACTGATTTGCTTGCGTTAACCCGCCATTTGATTGCATGAACATTAATGCTGGACTGTTTTCACTATCTTTCAAATGATTTTCTACTTGGCTAATGTAACGCCTCAAAACCGGTGATAGGTAAGCATCTACAACGGTCGTATCACCTCTTGGGACCATCTTCGTTAACGGATTAACTTGATGGCTCACTGAGACTTGTTCAAAACCAATTTGACGGGCTATTTGTTCTATTTGTTTTTCGTGGACAACGTAGCGATAACCATGAAGAAGAACAATCGCTACAGCGTTAATTCCACGGTCATAGGACTCTCTGAGGCTAGTTTCAATTTCTGGCTGATTAAGCGGTTTGAGAACATCACCATTTGCGCTAACGCGCTCATCAACTTCCAGAACACTGGAATAAAGCATCTCAGGAAGTCTTATATCTTTCGCAAACAAATCAGGCCGAGTTTGATATCCGATTTGCAACAGGTCTCCTAAGCCTTTAGTTATGACAAGGAGTGTTGGTTGCCCTCGACGTTCCAACAATGCATTCGTAGCAACTGTCGTACCCATTTTGACAGAACCAATGTGTTCAAGCGGGATGTGTTCACTTGGATCCAGTTCTAAAGCACGTCTAATCCCCTCGATCACCGCATCGGGATAGTGAGAAGGGTTTTCTGACAGCAACTTGTAAGCATTAGTCACTCCGTCCGGACTCCGGCCAATTACATCAGTAAAGGTGCCGCCACGATCAATCCAAAAATCCCATTTTTTTTCTTCATGAGCCATTTGTTCTAGATTACCCGCAGGTATTGCTCACTATGATTTCAAATTGAATAACAAACAGTTTTAGAGCACCTATATGTTAGTCCTTTAAAAGGTACGATTAGATTGATGGCTCCTGACTTAGAAAATGGGTTAGTAGAAGTTTCAGGTATTGAAGTTCTTATCGCCGGCGAGCAAAATGATCTCTACTTTCAGCAATGTTTAGAACAACGCAACCTTTTCGAGCCATCAGTCGAGGTTGCTACTCGTCTATTAAAAACAAATCCGATTATTCTCGACATTGGGGCCTCTATCGGAGGAGTTACCTCCGCGTTGGCTAAATACTTTGTTGACGGCAGGGTTATAGCTTTTGAAGCCGCACCATCAGTCCACCGATCGCTCAGGGAGACGGTTCGTCTATCTAAAGGCGGACAAATTACGGTAGTAGAGAAAGCTGTTGGTTCTTCTTCCGGATCACTTATGTTCCATGAGGACGGGAATGGGAGCGGTTGGGGGTTTTTAGCGCCTGATTTAGGCGCCGTTGAAGTTGCTGTCACAACTGTTGACGAAACCATTGAAACCTTAGCGTTGCCAACTGTTGATTTCATAAAAATTGATGTTGAAGGCAGTGAAATGGCGGTTCTTTTAGGTGCCGAAAATGCTCTTTCTGAATTTAAGCCAATACTCATTTTCGAAGTAAATACGTTTTGTTTATGGCGATATGGGAGGACTTTCCCGCAGGATTTAATTCAGTGGGTTCGTGACCGTTATCCGTTCACAGCAGCCATCTTCTCAGATGGCTCAGTTACAGAGATAGTTGATGATGCAACTGTCAACCACCTTCTTCACCTAGTGGGCTCTCAAGGAGGGTTACTAGATATTGTCGCAAGCCCTGAACCTTTTATCCGAAAACTTGAGAATATCCATCGCTAGGTTTTTGCCTTAAACAAGTGCGTTAGTGCCACTAGGTATCAACTGATTAAGCTCGGTTATATTAATCAACTCAAACCCTCGCAACCATTTCAGAGACCGCTGCGGGAGCCGATTCAGTGGGTACCGCAGAAGCTTTAACCGCCTGGTCACCGTTACACGAAACACTCATTATGGCAGTGGTGGAATCAATCAAAGGAACCGCATCAGGTTCGATACCTACCCGAGTTGTTTCAGAAATGCGTGAAGCTAAAGCTGTAACTCTCAAACAGGGACGCACCGCCCGACGTCAAATACGCACACTTACCGACGCTATCCACGCAAACATCTTGGGTCGCTTCACCTTCATCTAAACCAACAACCAGGGCCGCTCCTTCGGGGGCGGTCCTTTTGTCGTTTTCAACCCTAAGACAATCAACCCCCGTCGACGTCATCACCCTCAGGAGCATTTACTTCTTCTTTAACTTCTACTACGATTTCTGTTCGCAATTTCGTTCGTGAAGGTCGACGAGGTCGTCGCGGAGGGCGTCGAAGTCGAGGTCATAGCTGATGTCGTAGTAGAGGCGGTCGAGGAGGTCGGTGTAGTCGTAGAGGCGGTCGAGGTTGTCGAGGTTGCCGAGGAGGTCGTTGTCGTAGAGGCGGTCGAGGAGGTCGAGGTGGTCGGGGTTGTAGAACGCGATGGATTGTTCAATTTTATTGCCTATGCGTTTTTCTTGGAAGGTCCAGCGGTAGAGGAGGTCCCTGAGGTCGTAGACGCCGTCGCAGTCGGCTTCACTAGGAGCACCAGACGCATCTATACCTGGCGCAGCGTTTTTTGAACGGCTTTGAAACTGCACGGCATCATCTGTTTGGTCGTCGAACTCATTTTCGAGGCTTCTTAGTTCATCATTCTCTGAGATGCTTATTGTTGAGTTTGGGTCGAGCGTTAAGTTTGTTACACGGCTTTTAGCTTGCTCTTCGAGAGCATCGACTCGGGCTTCGAGCTGAGTAATCTCAGTTTCGAGCTGAGTATTCTCAGTTTCGAGCTGAGTAATCTCATCTGAACCGCATCCAGTAACACCGAACAACATTACAAACGCTATCGAGACAGCAACCACAAGTTTCATTGGGCCAGAGTAACCGCTTGGTTACAGTTCAGGGCTAATAACCCAGCCGTAACGCCCTATATGAGGGGCATGAGTTACAGCGGAGATATAACAAACTTGGATGACAGCTACAGAGATCACGCCAAGAAAACTGTCCTTTTAACCTTGTCAGTGTTAGCTAAAAAAGCTGGTTACTCGTCGCCTACTCCAGCATGTTCAGGTAACGAAGATTTACCTGTAGAGCTCTATGTGACGATCGCTAGACGAAATGTGTCCTAAAGTCATGACATACAGACTTATCGTTAGTCCTTGCAATTTTATTTTCCATATGGAAACCGCACAAAAACAAAGTAGAGGAACATGTCTGAGAAACAACACTGGTCATGCGGGAAATGTAATAACCAAGAAGCAGAAACTGGAACCATTCGTACCACGGGAGATGGAGCGTCCCGTTACCTTAATATGCAGAACCAAAAGTTCGACTACGTCAGTTGCGCACAATGCGGCTACACCGACTTCTTCCGCTCTGCAAGCAAGGGTGGATGGCGAAACGTGCTCGACGTCTTGACTAACTAAACAACATAAACAGTTCCACCTCAACCAACAATGTGGACAAAATATTTTTAAGGATCTTCGGTATAGAACTTCGAGCCGATATCAAATTTATTGGGTGCCATAAACATTCCAAGAATTACAGCGCCATTGCGACTTCGTGCTGTATGCCGATTACCCGCAGGACGCCAGATGTATTGGCCTGCTAAAGCAACGCCCTCTTCATCTTCAAAATCTCCCGAGATAACCCAAGTTTGCTCGACATCCATATGTTCATGCGCTGGTACCACAGCACCTGGGGCCAACTTAAATAGTATTGTGGACCGGCCGGTTTCAGAATCAGACCACAGGATTTTATGCTCAATCCCATCGAACGTCGATGGCTGCCAGCTCAAATTTTCTGGGTCGATGTAGATCGACCGCTTTGAAGCATCAATGTTCATAACCACATACTCCTGAGTCTTGTTCGATCAACAGTACTTCAAAATTGATTCCTCAATATCGTCCTCAGTTCCCTCACTTTGCAGCTCCTACCAAAACCGCACCGATCTATATAAAAGATATTAGAAGTCAAGCGCTCTCACGCTGAGTACGCGACTAATGATGCAGCTGTAGCTGATTGAGACGTTGTAACACTAAATATTGATGCAATAGCTTCTTAACATGGACAGGAAAGAGCGAATCAGAACGCTAATTATCTTCGAGAGTGTACGAAATTAGAATAAAAAATTAAAAGATCAGTTTTTCATTAGGCATATGGTCATCGCGTTGGGCTATGTTCAAAACACGCTCTAAACAAATCGTCAAAATTTCAGTTTTTCTCAAAAGTTAATCTGAGAGGTTTGGCTTCCTCACAAATGTGTGGGAAGGCTGTTTAGGACGGCGAAGAAGGTCCTTATCTTTAGGGCCTTCTTCTCGCGAAGCTAAGCGTTATCGCCTTTCTTGAGACGCAGCCCAGCAAATCCAGACATCACTAATAAACATTTACTACTGACGCAAATTTTCTATTAGGACAAAATATTAATTTGCTCACTAGGAGTCTTTTGCGAATCGTGAGCTAAAACCTAGCCGTAAAGATGCATCCCAATAACGCTCAACAAAATCCCAAATCGAGCCGATAACTCTATCTAATTCCAATTCATCGACCGCATCGACCGGTAACTCACCAGTCAGAAACAGTGCATTTTCAGGACCTATCCCGAACTGAGCCCCGACTAACTCATAATTTCGTCGTAACAGAAATTCATAAAGTTCAAGCTTGTTTTCTTCTGGTTCAGGTAAAAAATAGGTTTCATACTTCAGAGTGCGTTGTCTTAAGGTCAACCAAATAGTTGTAACGTCTCTACTTTCTGCATTAAGTCGGATATACCACCGGCCTGGTATTTGATCATCACGAGATACGTCGAGAATCACTGAAGACTCTTGTAGCTCATTTGTCAACCAAGTATCAATTCGCTTCTCAAGTTCCACAAGTTGTTCATCAGATGCTGGCGCTTTCGTCATATACATGTCACTAGCTCGCGATGCGACAACATTTCAAATACTTGAATAGCCTCAGAAGCACTCGATTGCCACGTATGAGCACCAGCTCTTAACGCTCCTTGCTCACCAACACGAATCGCAAGCAACGGATCATCAATCAGCTCATCTATTTGTTTAGCGAACGTCTCTGGATTTCGACCGCTCACCAGAAAGCCCGTGACACCATCGACAACATTATTACGAAGTCCACCGACATCTGATGCGACGACGGGTGTCCCGCACGCAGCGGCTTCTAATGCAACTAATCCAAAAGATTCAGAGTGGCTCGGCACTAAGCAAATATCTGCAGCCCGGTAATAAGTTGATAACAAATGATGGGCCTGCGGCGCAACAAAATGAACTCTCTCACTCAATCCCAAGCCATCAACCATTGAAAGTAAGTCGCTCATCGTTTTTTCGCCCTCAGCCCCGCTCGGGCCGCCCACAACTACAAGAAAAGCATCTTTGCTTCGTAGCTGGGACAAACTTGCAATGGCTAGATCAATTCCTTTTAAAGGTTGAATCCGCCCAACAAACAAAAGCATTGGCGCCTTCCCCAGACTAATTGCCTTCCGAGCAGCCCACTGTTGACCAGGCGAAAAAAGCGCCCGATCCACACCAGGCGTCAGAATTTTAATTCGATCAAAGGGGACGTCATAAAGTCGAGCCAACTGAGTAGCTTCGACCTCACCTGAAGCGAACACTGCGTCAGCGCAGCCAATCACTTGCTCCTCAGCAGTTATTCGTTCAATGGGCTCGGATTCACCCGCGTCAACTTTCACTCTTCCTAACGTATGGAAGGTTACTGCCAAAGGAATCTCTAATTCATGTTTTAACTGATGCCCAGCTACCGCTGAAAGCCAATAATGAGCATGAATAGAGTCCACAGGGCTCTGTTCTAGATATTCTCGGACCTTGCGTGTATAGCTATCGATTACTAACGGCAAGTCTTCTTTGAGTAAATCTGACGGGCCAGCCTCAATTTGTATGACTCTTAACCCTGGTTCTATCTCAACTATCTCTTCAGTAAAGTCATCAGATCGTCGAACGTAAACGTCACATCTGATCCCTAAATGAGCCATCGAAGTTGCTAGTTCACGTACATAAATATTTAGTCCACCACCATCTCCGCTGCCTGCTTGAGCTAGCGGAGAAGTGTGCATAGACAGTATTGCTACAGATTTGACCGCACCAGTTGTAGCAAAGTCAAAGCTAAGAGATCTCTTCACAGACTCCTAAGATACGCGATATCAGCACATATCTCCATATGAGGGCTCTCTTATATTCTCAAAACCTCTGACTAATAGCCAACACTTGCCCCAATAAACAAATAACAAGACATCCCACTAACAAGGTAACACCCAATTCTTCTAAGAGCCCACCCCGGTTTCTGCCCTAAATATCGACTGACTAGCCAGCTAATATTGACTGAAATGACCATTACTAAAGCAAATTGCTCTAAATAGTTTGGCGTCACTGGAACAAGATTAAGCTCATTAGTCGTATAGATCAGCCCCAGCGACCCGGCAGAACCTAGCAGGGGTCCCAGCCAACGTTTTTTACTTGGTCCCATTAAATAAGTAGTTGCATCGAAAACGGCAGTTGTCACGAATAGAAGCCCAAGGGTTCGTTGGTCTTCCATCGAAAGCAATGAAACTGAAGCACCAGCCAAGCCAGCTGGGAACCACGCGCCTACTAGCTGCGTCGCAGTTATAGCTGATTTCTTAACTCCCCCCCAACCCACTAATGAGATCAAACCGCTAGCTAGTAGAGCTCCCCCTACAGCCAGGATGACTATCTGTAGTCTGGAAGAGAATCCGGAGAGGCTGACAGTGGCTGCAAGGAGTACCGAACACAAGCGATCACTAGCAAATTTACGAGCTAACTGGTTCGCAGCTCCGCACGCAACAATCGTAAATAGTGCAGCGAATGCTGCGGCTTCTACTACTAGTGATAATGAAAACAGCACAAAAAAAAACAGGCTCAGTAGAACTTGAATAATTGGTGACCCCAGGACCTTGTACCCCTTCATAAACCGCCCGAAACGGGCGGTAACACCGCTACTTCGTCTCCTTCGACAAGAACCGTATTCTTATCAACTGATTCCCCATTTACCCATACCCGGCTAGCGTTCAGAATTTTTAAAAATTCCTCTCCATACTTATTTACCGCCGCCTTCATCAAATCGTCCAGAGTCTCAACTTCAAAAGAAGCTGTTCCTGTACCGGCAGCCTCTCTAGCACCAGCAAAAAGTCGAAGATCAACAGTTGGCATAGCTATAAGGTTACCCGTCGCAATCGCACCACCCAGCAAGTACCTTTCTGTGGGTGACATATTCATCTAATGTGCTAATTCTTCGTCATGGTGAATCTGAATGGAATGCACTTGGCAAATGGCAAGGCCAAGCAAACCCACCCCTTACGATAAAAGGCCAAAATCAGGCCAAAATAGCAGCAAGTAATTTAAACGACACTTTTGATTTGATTGCAGCTAGCGACCTAACCAGAGCTACTGAAACCGCCAGAATAATCGCAAATCATCAGCTAAAAACAGATGTTTCGTTACACAGCGAACTGAGAGAACGAGCTGCGGGACCATGGGAAGGTCTCACCCGAAACGAAATAGAGATTAAGTACCCCGGTGCTATATCAAAACGGCTCTGGCCTGCCGGTTACGAACATGACGAAACTGTGCTTCAAAGAGTCCTACCAATTTTGCATCATTTTGCTTCACTCCACGAAAAAATATTAGTGGTCGCGCATGGCGGCCTAATCCGAGCCCTAGATCGGTCTCTTGGAGCTCCTGATCTCCCGATTCCAAACCTTGGAGGCCGTTGGTACCAAATCGGCGCTTCCGTAACTTACGGAGAACACATTAATCTCGTGAGCGCTAATGCTGAGATCAACGTCGAGTAGCGAACTATCGTATGGCAAAATTACTGTTCCAAATTAATTGCCCAAGACACAACTTCATCAGGATCACTTCGATCTTCAGCTAATTGATGCAACGAAGATTCCACCCTGGCAAGTAAGAGCTCAATTTCATCTAAATCAGATTCGGTAAGATGACTCTGATCATTGCGCATGGTTAAAGTTTATAGCGTTTTGTGTCTAGCTGCAGCCATATGAGGATATCGACTGTCACTTACCAAAAGCTTTGCGACTAGCCTTCTCTCCACTTTCATATACTCAAAATTCACAGGCAACTCACGCCCGTCTACTTAAACCCAATCGAAACATGACCATGAACGTACAAGAACCAAAACCACGCATCTCACTCATGGTTTTCACGAGAGACCTAAGAATCACAGATAATCCAGCCTTATCTGCTTCACTAAAAAACACTAAAACATATTGTCTTTTTGTATTTGACGACAGTCTTATCTCAGGTTCACGCCCTCCCTTAAACAGACTAAAATTTCTTAAGGATTCGCTTCAAGATCTCGCTCTAAGCCTCAAATCTATTGGGGGAGAGTTGATTATTGCTAGTGGTAAGTGGGCAGATACAGTCCTTGATGTTGCTAAAAAAATCCATGCTTCAGAAATCAACATCGCAGATGACTACAGCACCTATGCCACCAATCGGATTACTAATCTTGAGAATTATTGCGCTGCAAATAAAATCACCTTGAACAAACATCCCGGAATATCTATCGTCGAACCAGGGGTTCTAGCTCCGACGGCAGGTTCTGAATATAAAATTTTCACGCCATATTTTCGTAAATGGATAAACGCCTCATGGCGACGCCAAGCGGTTTTGCCTAAAACAATCGAATTTGGGAAGACCGACCACCAATTCTCTCTTTCTCAAAAGAGTAAAGATCTTCTTTCAATCAGTTCTTCGGGTTATGGCGGAGAAACTAGTGGTAGCGAAAAGATGAATCAATGGTTGAGTAGGTCTTCAAATGCCTATAACAGCACTAAGGATGTTCCTTACCTCGATAGCACTTCTCACCTCTCCGCATTTTTACATTTTGGTTGCATCTCACCGTTGAACTTGGCTATCCAAGCCCAATCGTTCCCGGAAACTGAAAATTTTGTACGTCAGCTATGTTGGCGAGATTTTTTTCTTCAAATTCTCGCTGTCAGGCCTGATGCATCAATAAACGACTACAGAAATCGTAATGATATTTGGGCAAAAGACCCAGAATCATTTATCGCTTGGAAAGAAGGAAAGACTGGATTTCCGCTAGTTGATGCTGGAATGCGTCAACTAAAAGCTGAAGGATTTATGCACAACCGAACTCGAATGGTAACTGCTTCTTTTTTAGTAAAGGACCTATATCTAGATTGGCGAGTAGGAGCAAGTCATTTCATGGAACATCTCATAGATGGCGATATAGCTAATAACCAACTCGGCTGGCAATGGGTTGCAGGCACTGGAACAGATTCTAACCCACATAGAATTCTTAACCCAATTCGCCAAAGCGAACGCTTTGATCCTTCGGGCTCATACATTCAAAAATGGGTTCCCGAGCTTTCAGGGCTAACACCTAAAACTATTCATGACCCTCCCTTGGTCATAAGACAACAATGTGGATATCCAGAACAAATTGTCAATCATCACGACGCCGTAGAATTATTCCGGAATAGAAGAGCAAGATAATTGCAACGATTAGGATACAAAAGTCTAAATGGTGCAAAGATAGGTATCTTCGTTGTATGCCATCTTTAGCGCATACTTCGATCGGGCGAGCGCGACTTCGACGCCGAATAGTTACTATCCCCGGAGTATTTTTGGTAACTGCACTTCTTTTACTTTTACTGGTACCAGTTTTAGTAATTGGTGGACTTATTGATATCTGCTACCGCAGACCACTTTCTACAGTTCGCTTAATTCTTTTTACTCTTTGGTGGCTACTTGTTGAAAGCTTTGGGCTCATAGCCGGTTTCATTCTTTGGGGGTATTTTCGTCCTGGTAAAAGACTCGCCAATCAACGTTCCATCCAGGCACATACTGTTGTACAACGAATCTGGATTAAAGCGTTAGTGACGGCTGCACGCTTATTCCTTGGCCTAAAGATCAAAGTAGAAGGAGACTCCTTAGAAAATAAAGTAGGTCCTTTCATAATTCTGGCACGCCATGGAAGCCAAGGAGATGCATTGCTTATCGCTGCGATGCTCGGACGTTTAAAAATTCGCCCTCGTGTAATTCTGAAAAAAGAACTTTTACAAGACCCCTGTTTTGACGTATTCGGCAATCGCCTGCGTAATTACTTTGTTGATCGTGACACAGTCGACAATTTCGAAGAAGTTGCATCGATAGGACAGTTAGCAGCTGAAATGAACCCCGATGAAGCCACTCTTATATTTCCTGAAGGTACGCGCTTCTCATTACCAAAATTAAAGAAATCTATAGCCTCTCTACAAGCAACTGCTCCGTCACGAGTCAAGTCAGCAAAAAATTTACGCTCTGTTCTCCCAATTAGAAGCCCGGGCATCCTAGCAATACTAAAAAACGCCCCCGAAGCGAACCTGATTTTTATAAATCACGTTGGCGTCAGTCAATTCCGTTCGATAAAAGATATATGGCGTAACACGCCACTACCAACCGACCTTCACTTCAACATCACATTTCTTCCTAGAAATGAAGCACCAGATAGCGCTTCCCAGGACGAACTGATTAAGTTCATTGATTCAAGATGGGAAGAGATCGACGATTGGGTAGTTACAAATCAACAGGCCTTGAGCTGATTTTTGTTCTAAACGGGAAGAGCACAGGAGTGGAAGCTTTATATCGTTCGTATTCCAAATCGCCTTTCCATCTTCGATCAGCTTTTTTTTCTAACATTGGTATACCACTTATCTTGGTCAAAAGTAGCCACACGAATAGTGGGGAAACTAAAGTTACAAAACTCCATCCAGAAAGAGCCGGGATAGCGATTATGGCTACGCCTGTCCACAAGAGAATTTCACCTAAATAATTAGGGTGACGAGAAATCGCCCACAGACCAGACGATATAAAACGATCTTTGTTCTCTTCTTGGCTCCTAAATTTACGTTTGGCTTCATCAGAAATTACTTCGACTGAGAAGCCGAGAACCCATACTAGAAGACCTAAAAACCCAATTAAACCAAAATTTTTGTCATCTGCAGAAGTAATTGCGGCCAACGCTGCTGACGCCGTAACTAGAACCCATAATCCCTGAACAGTCCAGGTAAATAAGAACCAAGCAAACTTATGTTTCATGACGTTGAATCTAGAATCTGAACCTTGACGCTTCACCCTCAAGACAAGGAACGAACCTAGTCGTAATGCCCAGGTGATAACGATGATTGCTAAGATGACTGATCGAGTGCCTACGTTTTTTGAAAATAGGAGAGCTATGGATATGACAGTTACATAAGTAATTGAGCCTGTTAAGTCAAAAAAATGCTCTGTGTGTTTTAACCATGCTGCAACGAAACCAACCCATTGAACTCCATAGGCAACTATCCCACACAATAAGAAAACTGAGATAGCGCTATCAGAGCCGATGCTTGCACTCACCGCTACAGAAAGTACCGTCCCTAAAATAACCGATATTAAAATTCCGAATACGGCTTGGTTTGTTTTCATTGGATATTTCTCCGCTTTTCAGCTGCCGAAAGCTCTTCGGCTAATGCCACTATGCGATCTAGCATCTTTTTAAAGATTAGAGTGTGCGGTGGAACCAATGCATACCAATAAAGACGCCCTAATAAACCACGAGGTACGAACAAGGCTCGCTGAATAATTTCTGCACCATTTTCATTTTCTACTACTTGCCACTCCAACCATGCATGGCCCGGGTTTCTCATTTCACCAAGTAGCCGCAAAGAATGCGAGTTAACGGTCACCACCTTAAAAAAGTCGACGGTGTCGCCTACTCGTAAATCCGTAGGGTGCCGACGTCCACGTCTTATCCCAACTCCACCAAGAATCTTGTCGATAAAACCGCGCAAATTCCAAAGCCAGTTAAAGGCAAACCATCCATTATCTCCCCCAACAGTTCGAAGTACCGCCATCAAATCTGCGCACCTAGCATTTGTGACCTGAGTTCTCTGATCGCTAAGAACACGTCCGCCAGACCATGCAGGGTCACTCAAAGCCGGCATTGCGGGGCCGGTTAGAGTAGAGATTTGTTTACCACCAGAAGCATTTGTCCATCGAGTAGGCATCTCAAGATCTCGGACTCTCGCTAATGCCCGATTTATTGATTGATTTAGATTAAATGAGGTAGATCGCCCTTTGTTTCGAATATCTCTATTTCCAACGACAACATCACTGGTTAATGAATCTATAAGTGATCGCGCTAGCCGAATCGGAAGAGGACTTACAAGGTTTACCCAGTGAGAAGATAAGCGCGGGGTCAAAACTGGAACTGCGATAATCAAACGACGGCGTAAGCCCGCAACCTCCGCGTACACGTCCATCATCTGTCGATATGTAAGAACTTCAGGGCCACCAATCTCAAATACCTCACCAATTACTTCTTCATCACCGAGCACCCCTACAAGATGACTAAGTACGTCTTCAATTGCTATCGGTTGACAGCGTGTTCGAGATACCCATCTCGGGACAACCATTACCGGGAGCACCTCGACCAAAGAGCGAAGCATTTCAAATGACGCACTTCCAGAGCCAATAATAACTGCAGCACGTAATTCTGTAACTGGTGTAATTCCAGAAGCAAGTATTTCACCGACAGCGTGACGGCTTGCTAAATGAGCTGAATGAGTTTCATTATCATGGCCGAGGCCACCCAAGTAGATGATTTGCTCAAGCCCAGCATCGTCAGCGCATTTGACAAATATTTCTGCCATCTCGCTTTCCAGAGTTTCAAAAGAGCCGGAAGATGACATCGAATGAACTAGGTAGTACGCAGCCTGCGCACCTTCAAGAACTTGATTCACTTCAGAAGCGACAGAAAGATCTGCCTCCACTACTTCGACTCTCTCTCGCCACGGACGGTCATCTAAAGCCGCCGAGCTTCGCGTTGTGCATCTAACTCTGTAACCAGCTTCTAAAAGTTCCGGGACCAATCGACCACCAACGTAACCAGTAACGCCCGTAACAACCACTGTCCCAATATCTGACTGTTCAGCAACATTGCTCTCACCCATGCGAACCTGCTAGTTCTTCAGCAGCGGAATCAAGATTTGGATGCTCGAAAATGAAGCCCGATTCGGTCAGCGCGTCAGGTTTAACTCGCGCGCTCGCTAGCAGCAAACCGTCAGCCATTTCCCCTAGCAACAACCTCAGCGCTAATGAAGGAGCTACGAGAAAAGATGGCCGTCTCATTTGTTTTCCAAAAATTCTGACAAATGACTTATTCGTTACAGGCTCCGGGGCAACAAGATTTACCGCACCCTCAAGTTCTGAATCAAGCAAATGCAACAAAGCACGAATTTCGTCTTCCAAGCTTATCCATGACCACCATTGCTTGCCGGAACCTAATGGTCCTCCGACAAAAAATTTAAGCGTTTGCAATATTTTCGGCAGAGCACCGCCCAGCGGTGTACACACTATTCCTGTTCTTGCTATCACTAACCGGGTCTTCGGACTTGCAATAACGCTCGCTTCAAGCTCCCATTTTTTGCAGACCTCTGACAAAAATCCCGATCCACTAACAGAATTTTCTGAGAGAATCTCATCACCTCGATTCCCATAGAAACCGATCGCAGAAGATGACACAACTACCTTCGGAGGGTTATCTAATTCTGAAATCTTGTCTGCTAGCAGAGAAGTTCCTAAAACTCGGCTGTTAAGAATCCGCTCTTTCTTTCCTTTGCTCCAACGGCCTTCGATGCTTTCACCTGCAAGGTGCACTAAACCGTCCAAACCTTCTAAATCGCTTGCATCTAAAACAGCTGTAGCCGGATCCCATTCAATATCGGCATCTTTGTTCGGACCGCGGCCTATACGAAGAACAGAATCTCCTCTTTCCTCGAGAGCTTTCGCCAATGCCGAACCAATCAGCCCTGATGCTCCAGTAATCGCATATTTAGCCATCAGCTAACCTTTCTATAAGATCTAGACCCAATCTAAAATCGGACATTATGTGGTCTGCCCCAACTGATTCAGCTGTCAAACCGAACAGTCCTGAACCACCCACTACCAATGGGACATTTATATTTTCACGCCTCAGGGATTCAGTTACATCGCGCAGCCCCTCTAATGAGCCGGCGGTCGAAACTGATAATGCTACCGCAACCAGGCGGTCCGCATCTAAACAAACTTCAACAAACGATACCGGAGGAGTATTCGAACCAAGGTCGTGCACGTCGAATTTACGGCCTCTAAGCAATAAAGCCAACACGCTTGTAACTAGTCCATGTTCTTCCGTCGGTGGACAACCCACTATTACCAGCCCGCGCTTACGGCCACGGACTGCTGAGGTGGCCTGTAGACGTCCAAGTAGTGATGGCACAATAGCTGAAGCACGATGTTCAGCAGCTATAGAAAAGGTTCCTTCTGCCCATCCCCTACCTATTGATCCCATCGCTGGGAATAGTAAATCAATACAAAAATCTTCGACATCGCAACCTGCAGCTCTGACAGACTCAGCTATCTTCCACACTCCTTCTTGGTCACCATTAATTAAACAATTCATTAATGGCTCGATCCGTGTCGACAGATCTCGATTGCCGCGTCCGACTGCAGCGGGCGCTTTATTTTTCAGTTTCTCTAATTCTTCCTTTTCAATTACCCAAGTTCCATTTTCTTTACTCGCTAGTAACATTCCCGTTCGCACATAGCGGTAAATAGTCATGTAGTGGAGATCTAGGATTTCAGCAGCCTCGTGAAGCGTGCACGTTTGACTGTTCACTTATTGACCTTAGTTATTCTATTCATCGTCAGAAACCGCCGAAATACTTTGAGGTGACAAACGTTCCATCATCGAAACTCGACGATCTTGCATCTCACGCCATGTCAGAGTCTTGACTTCATCACGCACACCAACCGCCCGCCGTAAAGACACATCTGAAATATCTTTCGCTTCGACGGAAAACCCTATTTCCGTTGCTACACGAACACCATTCCGACCAAAAAAACCCATCGCTATTTGAGAAAATTCGGCTAAGAGGTCCATATCTGGGTCAAGCTCTTGAACCACTGATGAAAGATAGGCAAAATTCTTTACGAAAAGCATCAGTTCTTTAGGAATTCGAGCTCCATGAGACAACAAGCCTCGAACCAGATTCCTGAACTCTGCAACAAATTCTTCCTCAGTAAGTTCTAACGGATCAAAGTCATCACGATCTAATTGGAACTCACTTATCAACAGCCCTATGTCAGTGTCAGAAGAAAAGGCTCCCAAATCACGAATCCCAGATACTTGAGCCTCCAAGTCGCCAGTCATTAGGCCAACAACATATCGCAGAAACGCGATTCGCCTTTCTCCATCAAGACGACCGGTTATACCAAAATCGACTAGTCCTACTTCTCCCTCGGTCCCTAGGAAAACATTTCCAGCATGAAAATCACCATGGAATATTCCATGAATCACAGCACCCTCAAGTAAACCATCCACCATTTGTCGAAAGATTCGCCGCACATCCACTGGTTCTATTGATAACGAGCTGAGATCTCCAAGCGGAACTCCGCTGACGCGACTCATTACAATTACCCGATCGGACACTAACTCTAGGTATGGATCTGGCAGTTCCCAGCTATTTCGCGCGTTCGATTTTAAGGCTCGCCCAGTCTCAAACAAATTTGCCACTTCGAGTCGAAAATCTAACTCTTCACAGATCGTCTCTGCAAACAGCTCAACTAATGCCGGCGGATTAGCCAAGGCGGCGACTGGTAACTTACCAACTAACCGGGGGGCGACCCACGCCATAACACGTAAGTCACTTGTAACCCGACGACGAATTTTAGACCGTTGGATTTTCACAACGACTGGTGTTCCATCTAATAATTGCGCCAAATGTACTTGCGCTATCGAAGCCGCAGCAATTGGAACACTCTCTACATTAAGAAAATTATTTTTTAACGGACCCAGGTCATTAACAAGTATTTTCTTTGCCTTTAACCAAGGTTCAGGGCTAACTTGGTCCCGACATTTCCGACATTCTTCTACGAGCGCTTCTGGAAAAACTCCTTCAGCTGCCGAAATCAACTGCGCGAGCTTGACATAAGCAGGACCTTGTTTCTCACCAGCTCGAATAAGCCGCCTATAAAGAGATGCTCGGTTATCTAGATCATTTAATTTTCGGTCACAAACCTTCCATAAAATAACTGCTTTCCCAAAACGAAAAGCAGTCGTTATCAATCGCCCCAATGGAGGAAACTTTGGGCTCCTAATTAATTGTGGTATCGACGATCGAACTGAATCCCTAATAGTTGAAGCAGCACGTATCCATTCATCTTCGGGACTAGTAGAAACATCTCCAAAAACTTCCTCATTAGAAATATCAACAGCTTTAAAGGAAGAATCAATGCGAGGCTCATCACCTTTCTTAAAATTTTCCTCTATAGCAATATGTAATTCCGCAGGCCCCCAGATGCCCATTGACAGTGGCTTCCAGATAACCGGAGAAGTTAAACGAAAAGCGGGAACGAGCTCAACGAATGCAGTTAACGCCTCCTGTAACTCAGCTCGAGCTAAGGATGCGCCAAGACAATGATGTGCTCCTGCACCAAAAGCTAAATGCGGGCACCCCTTTGTTCTAGCAATATTAAACTCGTACCCATCATCCTCGGTCGATTCCGATAATCCTGCGGCATGAAGACCAAGCAAAACTGTTGTACCAGCTGGGAACCGAATACCATCGACCACTATGTCCCGTGCGGCTAATCTAGCCGTCGTCCGAACTGCACTGATGTAACGCAGCGACTCTTCAACTGCTGATGGAATAAGCGACGGATCCTCTCTCAGAGCCTCGTATTGATCGGGATGATCAGCTAAGACTGCAATCATTGCGCCTAGTTGGTTTCTAGTGGTATCTGTACCAGCAAGCAATATTGCTTGAACCATTGCAATGAGCTCATCGCTCGTTAACCGATCTTCCTCCTCTTTCCCTCGAATGAGTTCACTCAAAAGATCGTTCGTCGGTTCCTTGGACCTCTTTTCGATTAGCTCAAAGACATAAGCATCAAGTTCAGATTGAGCTTGTACAACGTCGTCCAAACGATCAATAACTGCCTCAGTATCAGCATCTAAAGCAGAAAAAATTATGTCCGCCCAATTATCGAACAGTCTCCAGTCAGCATCATCAACTCCAAGTAGTCGGCAGATTATTGGCACCGGATATGGTCGGCAGAACTCACTTACTAGTTCACCACTACCACGGTCACACATCGTTGAAATCAATGACTGTGCATGCGATTTCATAAAGGGACGCAGATCTCTCGCCCCACCCATAGTAAAAGAACCGTTAACTAATTGACGCAAGCGGCGATGATCTTTACCTTCAACAGAAAGAACGTTTGGTCTTATTTTGAACGAACTTGGCGCCTCAGGAACAGACAGCTGAGATCGGGACACAAACTCATTAAAGTCCGTCGACAATGAATCCATTTCTTCCAACATTGAAACGCCAGATAGAACCGATATCCAATTGGGGTCTCTAAGAATGGACTTAACCTGTTTGAATCCTAGGACTAGGGGCCCCGCAGGGGTCGAGACCACCCAACCCGCCTCGGCAGCAAGTTTTTTACTTGCGGCGACAATTTCACCAAAATTTTGCGGCGAAATATTAACAAATGAAAGAGCCCCAGGATCATTTACATCAACTACATCTATCTGATCAAAAGCCGAACCTATCTCATCCGCCATAGTTCTCAGACTCCTCAAAAACATTGATCTACATTTACGCCGTTTTTATTGTTCAACACCAGACACCAAGCTGCGATAAACTTGATGAAATAGTGTTTAACAACCAAGCAATTATTTAGTGCTAAATATACAGGTATTTCCCTATTCCGACAGATTCAAGCGGTTAAACCTTATTTAAAATTGTTTCAGCGGCGCGACGGCCAGAGACCAACGCCCCTTGGATAGAAGGAGTGTCTCGATGATCACCACACACAAAACAATTATCTGAAATTTCAAGTCGTCGTCGAAAAGGTCTACCTGGTTCGAACAATGGTTGACTATGGGCAATAGCGAAAGTCTTTAAATGGCGCCATTCATCTACGCATTCTCCAAACCACCGATGCATTTGACTGAGGACCTCACCTTCGGTGACGTCATTGTTTCCTGGCATAGCCGCAACGATCAACGCCTCTGTTCCTGTCGCGTAACTTGACGCTACGTTCGACAAAATAGCCATATTCCTTACTGGCCCCTGACCGTCTCCTGCAAGGAAAATAGCACTGTCTTTTGAGGGCGCCGCAGGAGCCGAGAAATACATGCATCTTTGAGAACGTGAATAAACAGTTTCGATTCCTAGAAGTTGCGATGCGCTAGGGCCATCGGTTGCCACAATTAACTGAGCCGGTTGAAACTTCAGTCCGTTCTTAAGAAAAACGTCTCGACCCGCTATCGACTCAACCGGTGAATTCAACATAAGGCTATCTTCAGGTAAACGCTGAGACATTTGCTTCGGTATTTCACCCATTCCTCGACTTGGCAACGCAGCACTGCCACGAAACAAACAACCAAGAATATAAAACCCAAGCCGAGCCGATCCCTCAAGCCGAGGCGTTAACTGAATGCCAGAAAGAAGCGGAAAGAAAAAACTCCCAATTGCCTCTCGCGAAAAACCGAACTCTTGAAGCGCTAGCTCCATCGAAATATCAGACTTAGGTTCCCAAGACTTGCTTAATAAAATTCGCAACTTCAATAGTCTTAGCTTGTCCTTAGTCTTTAAGGAGCGAGAGAGCGCAGCTGGAAAAACAGCCAAAGGTCTTTTCGCTGGATCTATTAAACGACTTAATTTATCTTCTTTCACCAGCACGGCACCAGACTCGAAATAACACAGATCCAGTGCATCTAGATCAACATGTCGCTCAAGCTCTGGGTAAGCAGTCAACAGAACTTGAAATCCGCGGTCAAAAAGAAATTCTCCATGAACATCAGTACGAACCCGACCGCCCACTTCACCAGCTGCTTCGATAACTAGGACTTCTCTCTTATTTGCTTTAAGAAAAGAAGCTGCCGCTAAGCCGGCTAGGCCCGCCCCAACTATTAGCGTTTCAGGGCTAGAGCTATTTTTTGGCTCTCGATGAATACTCACAGTCAAAGGCTTACCTGCAAAAAACTTGGCTGTCGAAAACAAACTCAATTTTGGTTAACAAATTGTTGCTAAGAAAGAATTTCACAAGCTTCATATAGGAAAGTTCTCCCTGTTATAAGTCGCCTGTACGCTACGAGGAAGTCGATCTTTAGGTCTTTCATCTAGATCTCTATCGAACTTCTGTAGGGCCGCTAGCTCATCTGGTAGAGCAGGGGACTTTTAATCCCAAGGTGCCGGGTTCAAGCCCCGGGCGGCCTACAACTACAAATCACTTCAAGTAAATCAAAAGCTAGCTCTTAGGCGATGGTTGAACTCGCAGTGAACAACTACTTATTGGTCAATCCAGGAACTGCCTGAGCGTTAATCACTCTCAGCAACTCTTTCGGACTGATCGAAATTTCTAAACCTCTTCTACCACCGCTGCAATACAGAATTTCATAATTGTTAGCAGATTCATCGATCAGAGTTCGTAACGTTGTGCGGGTTCCTAACGGGCTAATCCCTCCCACCACATAGCCAGTCACTCTCTCCGCATCAACCCCACTCGCCAAGAAAGCCTTCTTTGCCTTCATTACCGACGACACAACTTTTAAATTTACGGTCTTAACAACTGGTACTAAAACCATAACCAGCTCGCTTTTTAAATCAGTTCGAATCAAATTCACCACAAGCGTTTTAAATACTTGTTCTGAAGCCACTTTTAAAGCTTCAACTACTTCAAGCCCGTAACTCTTGTGTGAAGGATCATGTTTATAAGAATGAACTCCTACTTCAATACCTAACGAGGCAACAAGATCAAGAGCCGGAGTCACTATCAGCCGCCATCTTCGACTAGGTACATTGTGTTTTCTCGTTGTTTCCAATATCTAAGATCTATCTCATCGGCTTCAAAACGTCGTCGATGCAATCTCGATACAGCAGATCTACGAAGCTGAACCACTCGGGTGTCTTCACCTTTCTGCATACGAAAAAAATTCATTTCTCGAACTGCTGACTGAGTTATTAGATAATTTCTCGAACCCACGTGATCTGAATTTTCACGATCTCTTAGAGAAGGATGTTGCGACAATGACCTGGGGAAACGACGGTTTTGCATACCTGCTAGTTATAACTCTGAGCTGGGACAATAAATCCATTAACGCCCCGAGTGCCCAAACCCACCCGTACCACGAACTGAAGAACCTAAATCATCAACTAAATCCCATTCAGCCTGCTCCACAGCTTGAATTACCAACTGCGCAATCCGGTCTCCGCGCCGCACTTCGTAATCATTTTCAGGGTCAGTATTAATTAGTAAGACTTTCAATTCATCTCGATACCCGCTATCAATCAAGCCAGGAGAATTAAGACATGTAACACCATGTTTTAAGGCCAATCCGCTCCTCGGTTGAATAAAGCCTGCGAATCCGTCCGGAATGGCAATAGCGATACCAGTAGCGACCAAGGCACGACCACCCCCAGCGGTCAGGAATAAACTTTCAGCCGCTACTAAATCAGCTCCGGCATCACCCGGTTTGGCATAAGTAGGTAAAGCTATTTCAGAATCTAAACGTCGAATCGGTAGTGAGATCACAATTAAGACTTTAGGCATAAGAAACACTTAGCTGGAGTATCCTCCTCTCAGTGCCTGGACAGCGTACGATGCCATTGTGCTTGTATGGATGGATTTAGAAATGACTGGCCTCGAACCCAAACGCCATGTCATCGTGGAAATCGCAACAATCGTTACTGACAACAACCTTCAAATTATTGCTGAGGGTCCCGAACTAGTTGTTCACGCTACAGAGACACAACTCTCAGAGATGGATGACTATGTCACTAAAATGCACACTCAATCGGGGCTAATTCACCAAATAAGAGATTCGCAAACAACACTTCAAGAAGCTGGACAATCGACTTTAGAATTTATAAAAAAATATGTTCCCAACCCTCGGACCGTTCCACTGTGTGGGAACTCCATAGGCACAGATAGAAGATTTTTAGATGCATATCTACCAGAAATAGAAAATTATCTGCACTACCGATCAATAGATGTTTCCACGATTAAAGAACTGGCGCGCCGATGGCAACCGGCAATCTTAAAATCGCTCCCTCATAAAAAAACTTCACATCGAGCATTAGATGACATTCGAGAAAGCATTAGCGAACTCCGTCATTACCATGATCATTTTTTTCTGATCCCAGATACTTCCGAGGCATAAAATCAAATATTAGTTAGAGAATAAGCTAGAATCTTCGCCGTGAATCTTTCAGTACGCGAGGAACAACAACCACCTGACCAAAAAGTTGTTGAAATAGCGAAAAACATCCGCCGGCTTCAGTTGCCTATGTCAATGCCGGGCTTAGGCCACGTTAATTGTTACATACTCGATGACGAGAATGGAGCTGCACTTGTAGATCCAGGGCTTCCAGGACCTCAAAACTGGAAAGCTCTTATGGCCGGGCTTAAGCAAGCAGAACTCCCGCCTGAACGCGTACATTCCATAATTATCACCCATAGTCACCCTGACCACTTCGGAGCATCTGGGCATTTTAGAGAGCAATACGGTGCCGAGATAATCACCCACAAAAATTTTAAACTTTGGTGGGACACTGCGGATGAAGACGATGATGTGGTGGAGTCAGTTGACAACGACGGAGACAACTCCGAAATTCTAGACAACACGCTATTTCTCAACCGTGAAACGGGCCCTCGTGCTCCAACTCCATGGGGAGGTAAACGCTATAAATTGCCTCTGCATCGCCGCCTCGGTTATAGCTTTATGAAACATGGCTGGGGTGGCAGGTGGTTTGCTACACCTCAACCAACTTCACATCTTGAAGATGCCGATCATATTTCATTAGCCGGCAGAGAGTTTGTCGCTGTACACACGCCCGGCCACACTCCAGATCACCTCTGTCTTTATGATCCTGAAGAAGAGGTAATGATTTGTGGTGACCACGTTCTCCCAACAATTACGCCGCACATATCAGGCATGGGAACAGCTCTTGATCCACTAAAAGATTTCTTCACAAGTCTGGACCGCGTTAAGGAATTTAACTCAGTAAAACTTGGGTTACCTGCTCACGGCCAACCATTTACAGATCTACCAGGACGAGTTACAGATATTAAACGGCATCATGAAGAAAGACTTCAACTGCTTAGAGACTCATCAGATCGACTCGGACGCGCACCAGTCGATCGCTATATGAAGGAACTTTTTAAAGAAAGATCCTGGGGGCCAATGGCCGAATCTGAAACCTTCGCTCATTTAGAGCACCTTCGATACGTCGGTGAAACCGACGCAACGAGAAACAATACAGGCGCTATAGAGTACTCGTTCCGGTAGCTATTTGTGAGGTTTTTACGACTAGAAACAGTTACTAAACCAGAAATATCTAGTCTGTTGAAGTCGTCAACATAAGCTTCGGGCCTGCAACAGTTCGCTCCTTTAACACAATCCAAACATTTGCGGTTACGGTGTTTAAATAAGAACAACGGATCAACTTGATGACTTTCTTAGGTATTGAATCACCCAGACGTAAGCGTCTTATTTTCTTACTTACAACGTACATAATCATCGCCACTGTTTTTCTTTTTTCAGGTCAAGGTGGCCCGAGTACTTCAAAACTCGATGACGACGTTCTGGGTTCACAAAATACCGAAACTATTTATTCATCAATTTTTACCAATTTCAAAGGCGTTAACAAGTCGCTAAAAATATTTAAAGGCCAACCACTAATTATTAATTTTTTCGCGTCTTGGTGCACTCCATGTGTACAAGAAATGCCAGATTTCGAAAAAATCCATCAGGAATTTGGAGATGAAGTAACTATTCTTGGCCTTGCAATAGAGGGGATCACCCAAGCACAAAAAATCGTAAAAACCACCGGAGTAACATACCAGACAGGTATTGACGACAGTGACTTGCTCGCCGAATTCGGTGGGATAGCAATGCCAACAACTATCTTTGTTTCGATCGAAGGTTTAATTGTTGATCGCTACAGTGGTGTCTTAACTTATGAAGATCTGCGCAACAAAATGACGACAGAGTTTGGCATATGACATCAGCAAGTCTTACTTTCGCATTTACTGCCGGTTTAGTTGCAACCATCAACCCTTGTGGGTTCGCAATGCTTCCGGCTTATCTCTCCTATTTTCTTGGAACAGAAGAAGCAGAAGCTCTTAATGAAAAAACTGGTATCGGACGAGCCCTAATAACTGGCTTAACAGTCTCGTCTGGATTCGTAGCGGTTTTCAGCATTATCGGATTGCTCGTATCTGCCGGTCTTAGCGCTGTGCGCCAGGTCGTTCCATGGCTCACCATCTTTATTGGGAGTACTCTCATAGCTCTCGGAATAGCTTTTATTCTTGGCTATCGTTTAAGAATTTTTCTTCCTAATTTTAAAGAGGGCCCTGATAACCGGAATCTTAAATCGCTCTTTTTCTTTGGGGTCAGCTACGCAATCGCTTCTATTTCTTGCGGATTGCCAACTTTTATCGTGGTCGTATCGACCTCCGCAAATAACTTCACAACCGGCCTTATTTCTTTTTTTGCTTATTCAATCGGAATGGCGTTAGTGCTAACTGCACTGACGATAAGTCTGGCAATAGCGCGACAATCGCTACTTGTTAAACTTCGATTGTTTCTTCCAAAAGTTGACCGCTTGGCGGGCTCCTTAATGATTATGGCTGGAATGTATCTAGTTGTGTTTTGGATTACTGAACGACTAGGAGCTAGCCCTAACCGAGTCATTCTTGAAGTGGAAAGCTGGAGCGCCAGTCTTAGTAACCAGATATCGAATATAGGCGGAGTGCGTGTGGGCGTATCTCTCAGCATTATTGTGTCAGCCGCTATGATTTTCTTACTATCAAGTCCGAAAGAGAATCAACTTACTGATGATTCATCAACTTAAAACTACGTTCTCAAGGAATTCTTAAAATGGCTCTGCACCTCGGTCAACATGCCCTACTGGAGACGGAGAAACCATTTGCATCGCTTCTGAGTAAACCTGGAGTGAATGAAGTGCTAGAGCTTCGGTCCAAATTTGGATTCATGGCATTCCATGGAGGTTGGCTAGAAGAAGTAACAGATGATATCGCTCAAGTCGCTGCTGAACGATCTGACTCCTCATTTTACGCTGTACTTCAGGGGCCAGACGAGCAGTGGCATATCCCTTCACACCTAGTAGCCCCTGCAGACTCTGCGTTGCTAACACAATTCATTGAACATGTGGACGTCGTAGTAGCAGTCCATGGCTTCGGTAGACCGGATCTTTTGAAATCCGTGCTGCTCGGTGGTAGGAACCGCCAGCTTGCAGAGTTCGTGGCTTGCCGCCTAATGACTCGCCTTCCACATTATGAAATTCTTTACGACTTAGAAAAAATACCCAAGAGCTTGCGTGGCCAACATTCTCAAAATCCTGTCAATCTACCTCGGGAGGGAGGTATACAGCTAGAGCTTCCGCCAAGGATTCGGGGGAAGAGTCCTTTATGGACAGGTTTTAAAGGGCCTGGCCGAGTTCCACATCATGAAGCTCTTATCGAAGGACTAGCAGCAGCAGCTAGGGACTGGATAACACTCAATAGCGCCACATAAATTCAACGCTAAGGAGCCAACCTGCTAACTACCCATCCTTGCGGTGACTTCTCGTATACCAATCGATCATGCAACCTGTTTGGGCGACCTTGCCAAAATTCGATGCGGTTAGGAGTTAGTTGATAGCCACCCCAATGCACAGGACGGGATGGATCAGCACCATCTAATTCATCAAACAGATTTGCCCAAAGAAGCTCTAACTCTCCTCTTCCGGCCACAACCTCACTTTGCTTCGAAATGACTGCCGAAATTCGCGATTTCCTTGCTCGCGTTTTAAAATAATTGTCAGAGACATCAACTGACACTTTTGCCACCGAACCCGAGAATCTAACCTGACGTTCCAGCGGAAGCCAACTAAAAATACTTGCAGCAAAGGGATTAGCATCTAACTCTCTGCCCTTTTGGCTCAAGTAATTTGTGTAAAAAAGTAATCCGTCAGTAGATAATCCTCGCATTAACACGTTCCTCATTGATGGAATAACGTTTTCAGAAACAGTTGATACAACCATTGCCTCTGCATTGTAAAATCCTAAGTCTTGAGCGACCGTTAACCATTCTTTGAAAAAATTAATAGGATTATCGACAATGTCAGACTCCAATAACCCGCGCGCCATAAGCTGATCACGTAACGCTTTTACCTCTTCAGGATCATTCATCTGACTAAACTCCTTCGGTCTCGAAACAACTGGCAAATCACATGACCTCAAGTTTGGTGTTAAAAATCTCGTTAGGTGCGATCATCGCGTCGTTATTACGGTGGGCTTTCCAATCTGCTAGCGACCCTGCTCTCGGCCTTCTAGTCGCAAACACCATTGGCTGTTTTATCATCGGTTGGGCTACTAAAAGCCAATGGTCGACACAATCTTGGTTGACTGTGGGTTTTTGCGGTGCTCTAACTAGCTTCTCAGCTCTTTGTTTTCATGTCGCTACTTCTATCAACGACGCTAATTATCTAGCTGCTCTCTCCGAAATATTTGTAACAATTATTTTCTGCTCAATTGCATTTCTGTTAAGCCGACGGGTCCGATGGCGTACCTCATAATTATTAGTTTTATCGTTCTAGTCAGCACTGGCGCCATAATTCGATGGTACGCAACTAGATACTTTGGCCTAATAGGAACTTTGCTAATTAACCTTTTAGGGGCATTTGCGCTCGGCCTACTTACCAATACTGGCGGGTCAACCGCAGTGGTACTTGGAACAGGCGCACTAGGTTCTCTAACGACTATTTCAGGGCTGGCACTTCATTTGGATCAGCTATTGAGAAACGACAAAAAGCTAGCTATTGGCTATCTAGTACTTTCTATATCCGGAGGCATCGCAGCAGCATTATTAGGAATAAAACTGGTCGACTAACCTATTTAGGTCCGTCGATCCGCTCATAGCCCACATATTTTTGGAGCACTTCAGGCACCTCTATTGAACCATCTTCCATCTGGCAGTTTTCCATCAAAAAAACTAACGTGCGCGATATTGCACACGCAGTCCCATTCAATGTGTGAACCAAACCACTGCCGGAATCATCTTTATATCGACTCGACATTCTGCGTGCTGAATAATCAGTGTAATTAGAGCACGACGTGACTTCCCGGTAAGCGCCTTCAGACGGTAACCAAACCTCAAGATCATATTTTTTTGCGGCCGCAGCTCCTAGATCTCCAGCTGCGACGGCAATAACTCTGTACGGTAAATTTAATGAACTAACAATTTTTTCTTGCAGGTCTCGAAGCTTTTCAAGTTCTTCCCAGCTCGAGTCAGGGTCACAAAATGAAAACATTTCAACTTTATCGAACTGGTGAACTCTAAAGATACCGCGTGTATCTTTACCATAAGTTCCAGCTTCTCTGCGAAAACATGATGAGAACCCAGCGTATCGGATAGGTAATTTAGCCCTATCAAGCCTTTCACCCCGATGGAGCCCCGCAAGTGCCACCTCAGCCGTTCCAGTAAGAAACAAATCATCGCCCGCTATCTCATACACCTGATTACGATCAGTGGGGAAAAACCCAGCATCGATCATCATCTCTTCACGCACCAGCACAGGAGGGACAACGGGAATAAAGTCATTCATTTCTAATAGATCAAAGACATACTGGATCAACGCGAACTCTAGTCGAACTGCTGGGCCCATTAAATAGGCAAACCGACTGCCACTGTTTTTTACGGCGCGTTCACTATCGACCATCCCGAGTAGCTCACCAAGATCTGCATGGTCGTATTCTCTAGGCTCAGTACGTTCTCCTACTTCTTTAATAACGATAAATTCTTCTTCACCGCCTTCAGGAACGCTTTCGTGCGCGGGGTTTGGTACCTGAAGAATCAGTTCTTCAACAAGCTGTTTAGCTATCGTCTCGGCGTTCTCTAATTTCTCAAGCGAGATTTTTAAAGTTCCAGCGTGACTTATTTTTTCTGGACGCTCATCAGCCGTCGCACGTCCAATTTCTTTGCTGGCAGCGTTGTGCGCAGCTCTCGCTTCATCAGCTTCATGAGTAACAGATCGCGAAGCTATATCAGCTTCAAGTAAACGATTTATGACATCGCTATCAGTGCCCTTTTTGATCGCACCTGCACGATAACTAAGTTCATTGCGGAGACGTCTGAGATCTATCACGAACTTTGACCGTACCGGTTAAACGCACTCAAAAGAAAGCCGCTATCTCAAACAGCGCAGAAAAGAAACCATTTTTAACAGAACCGTCCAGCATCACAACCCGCTGGATCAGTCCAAAAGACCAGTGAAGTAGCCATGGCTGCAAAAACAACGACTGCTAAGACGAGCCCAGTTATGAATAAATAACTGAAAATTTTATTATCAAACTTAAGATGCATGAAGTACGAGATTACGATTTGAAACTTTACGACCATCAAGATGAGTAATGATGGAACTTCCAAAACTCCAAAGTCAACAAAATAAGTTAATACTTCGATAGCAGTTAACACGGCTAAAAGTAAAGCTATTTTGATGTAACCAACATCACTTAAACCGTGGTCTTCGTGTTCGTCGGTTCCCTCTGCATGGGAGTCGGTGATAACATTCATCGGACCAATACTCCTATGGGATTAGATAAACGACGGCAAAAATTACGATCCAAACAATATCTACAAAATGCCAGTAGAGACCAATTATCTCTACTGTCTCAGCACGCTCAGCACCAATGTTACCCCGGCTTATAAGTGACCAAAGGGTTACTAGCATTATGATGCCGAGTGATACGTGCACACCGTGAAAGCCAGTGAGCGTGAAAAAGGCAGACGACGAGATATTCGTCGTGAAGCCGAGCCCCTCACGGTAAAATCCCGTGAACTCGTATACCTGACCGGCTATGAACACTGTCCCTAATATGGCAGTGGTGAGCAGCCACATTTTGCAACGCTCTAACTCACCTCTACCTATTGAGGTAACTGCTAACACCATTGTCAGTGAACTCATCAAAAGAACAAACGAACTGACTGACGTAAACGGGATATCGAACAGATCTGCAGCGGTGGAGCCTTCGGTATCCGGACCAACACGATTACGAAGCAAAAGATATGTTGATATCAGTGACGCAAACAATAGACAATCAGAGCCTAGGAAAGCCCACATCGTCATTTTTTCGTTACTGAGCCCCGTGGTAAGAGGGGGCACATCGTAGTCATCCCATTCAGTCGGACCATATGCCAACTGTGAGGTCTTGACCTCAGTTGCATTATCCAACGGGAGCCTCCTCCGTGCTTTCATCTTTTGGTAAATCAATTAAATTTTCTGACTGGTCACCATCAGGCTCATCATGGTCATCGCCATGTCCATGACCTGCATCTGGATCAGTATGTGGTTCCAAACTCCAGCCATATATGGCTGCTACCAGAACTAAAAGCCCAATGCCAGTTAACCAAAGAGTGTAAATGAGCCCTAAAGCTATTAAAGGAAGCCCAGAAGCTAACACAATCGGCCAGTAAGACGGAGACGGCAGGTGAGGATGTTGATCACCTAGTTGCGCAATCGCGTTACCATCGGCCACTTTGCGAAGTTTACCGTTCTCATCTTTTTGGTATTTTTTATGCCAAAAGTCGTCTACATCAGTTACCACTGGCACGTAGTCAAAGTTGTGTTCTGGCGTTGGTGAAGGAATTGCCCATTCTAGAGTTCTCCCATCCCAAGGATCAGCTGGAGATTGCTCGATTGTTCCGGCTTTATAACCAAGCCAAGTCTTAACGATGTTTATAGCGAAGACAATCATTCCAATTAAGATGACGAACGCTCCAATTGAAACCATCAAGTTCCAGAAATCAAAACCATCTTCTGGTCCATATCTACTATGTCGCCTTGCCATTCCTTGTAAGCCCAAAATATGCATTGGCCCGAAGGTCAAATTAAAGCCGACTAGAACGATCCAGAAATGCCATTTGCCTAGAGTGTCGTTCAGTTTGTATCCGAACGCCTTTGGCCACCAGTAGTACATTCCAGCGAACAGCCCCATTAGAGCGCCACCAAATAGTACGTAGTGAAAGTGAGCGACAATGAAATAGGTATCAGTTTGCTGTGTGTCCGCTGGCGCCACCGAATGCATCACGCCCGACAAGCCGCCAATAGTAAACATAGACACTAGCGATATTGAGAACATCATCGGAACGGTGAAAGTGATTTTGCCGCCCCACATTGTGGCTATCCAGTTCAAAATCTTAACACCTGTCGGAACTGCGATAAACATGGTAGTTGCCGAGAATGCTGCAACGCTCACTGGTCCAAGCCCGGATACGAACATATGGTGAGCCCATACGCCCCAGCCCATAAATCCAATTGCGGCTCCAGATATAACAATCACCGAGTAACCAAAGAGCGGTTTCCGACTAAATACTGGGAGCGTCTCAGAAACGATACCAAATGATGGGAGTATCAAAATATAGACTTCCGGATGCCCGAATATCCAAAATAGATGCTGCCAGAGAAGCGGATCAGCTCCCATGCCGACATTGAAGAAGTTGGCGTCAAATGTTCTGTCCATAGACAAAAGCACCAGAGCGACAGTTATGACAGGTAATGCAAATAGTAACAAAAACTGAACTACCAAAATCATCCAGGTAAAGACCGGCATACGAAGAAGGGTCATTCCGGGAGCACGCATATTAATAATTGTGACAATCAGGTTTATCGCCCCAACTAGCGATGCAATACCAGCTATTTGTAGACCCAACGCATAAAAATCCATTCCTGCGCCAGGGCTAAACGTCACACTGGTATTTGGAGCGTACGCAAACCAACCGCCGTCTGGCCCACCACCAAGAAACCAGCTTAAGTTGAGAAAAATGCCACCGAAAACAAAAATCCAAAGTCCCAGGGCATTCATCCGTGGAAACGCTACGTCACGGGCACCAATTTGGAGAGGGACAATGTAGTTGGCAAACGCAGCTGCAAGTGGCATAACCACTAGAAACACCATTGTGGTGCCATGCATTGTAAAGATTTGGTTGTATTGCTCAGCGGTTAAAACTGTTCCATCTGGAGTTAAAAGTTGGCTTCGTATTAGGAGCGCTTCGATACCACCCCAAAAAAACCAAAACATCGCGACTGCGCCGTACATTATTCCAATTTTTTTATGATCAACGGTAAAAACCCAAGCCCTCCAACCTTTTGCATTCGTTGGTCGAGCAAACGCGCCGGTAGAAGGCTTTGTCTCACCACTCTCAATTTCGAGGATTAGAGGAGGTTCCTCTGTAATCGCCATAGGTTGGGTCTCCTAGAAGCCGCTACGGGCGGATATCAGATCAGCTGGGCATCAACGGCGGTTTTCCGCCGAGGGTTTGTAAATAACTAACAATGTCATCGAGTTCAGGTCCATTCAGGATCTCAGCAAATGACATCATTCCCTGCCGATTTTCCGGTCGGGAAGGTTTTTGGCCAGGTGCATTTCGAACCCATTCACGAAGATCAGCAACGTTAACTGACTGGTCTTCGTTGTATAGCTCGAAAAGACTACCTCCAAAAGAGGTGCGACTCATTAAATGAGTCAAGTTGGGAGCGACACCGGAGGCTAAATTAGCGTTACCGCCTGCTGCACCTTCATAAACGCCGTTTATGACATGGCAACTAATGCAATGAACACCAAACAAATCATACCCTCGTTTAGCAATTTCATCAGTTGGTATAGATGACTCGGCGATCTGGCTTTCCTGCCAAATTTTGTAGTCAGCAGCTTCTAGTGCCACAGCCCGTATTTGCATATTTGCGTGACTTAAGCCACAGAACTCTGTGCATTCTCCATAGAAAATTCCGGGTACTGGCGAACTAATACGCCAGTGATGAACTCGTCCCGGTACAGCATCTTTTTTGCCATTCAATTGCGGAATCCAGAACGAATGAATTACATCATTGGACGTGATTTCAAGATTAACTTCTTGACCAACGGGTATCACAATTTCATTAGAGGTAATAATATCTGATTGGCCGTCATCGTCTAAGTCATAGCTAAACTGCCACCACCACTGTTGACCAGTCACCTGGATGGTTGGCCCGTCGCCTTTGTCGTGTAAGTCAAACACTGAAGGGATGGTCGCAACTGCTAGAAATAAAAGCATTACCACAGGGATAAGAGTCCACGTCAATTCAGCTTTTTTATTTCCGTGCACCTGCTCTGGGAGTTCATCGGGATCATCGCCAGGCCGAACTCGAAATTTAAA
>CAJQGN010000003.1 GCA_905477545.1 uncultured Acidimicrobiales bacterium
CTCAAGTTCTGAGTTGCAATTGATGCATTTCTCTCCTGCCGTAACTTCTCGTAGATCATGCCAGGCACTCACGTTGATATCGCGACTTATATCTACGCCCCCTAAATGCCAATCATTTTCGTTCGAACCGGTAGTCATGTTAGTTCGCCCATTTAGCCCGTGGTCAGCGTAAATCGGCAAGTCGTTTACTCCAACGGCGCCCAGGCTCCCTGGTGAAGCACCAAGAGCTTCGAGTATCTCCTCCGGATCGGCATGTCGAATAGTCATTGCGGATAAGGAGTCTTGTAGTTTTTGGTTATTTAATTGATGATCTCCACGAAGAAGGATCAAACTCAACACATCGTCGATTACAACTACTAACGTCTTTATTTGCCGCGCAGCTGTCGCTTCCTCGTACATCTCAGCGAGCCCGCTGATTGTGCGGATGCCAGGCGTAGCAATTCGAAACGGTAGGTCTGGCCCCGAGTGATCATCAGTAGTCTCAAGAGCAGATGTTCCTCGTTCAACATTAGCCCGATAATCACAACTCAAGCATCGAATAACATCATCTTCGCCGGCTGGAGATGGAACCATAAATTCGATGCTGGATGAGCCTCCCATTGACCCCGAAGATGCTTGGACAGGTAAAGCCATTATTCCGAGCTCATTAAATATTTTTACATAGGCATCATGGTGTAGTTCGAAAGACTTGTCGAGCCCTTCTTGATCAAGATCAAAGCTATAAGAATCTTTCATCGCAAATTCTCTAACTCGCAGAAGGCCGCTCTTTGGCCGAGGCTCATCGCGAAATTTTGTCTGAATCTGGTACCACGTTTGAGGTAACTCTTTGTATGACTTCAACTCAGTGCCCAATGTTGAAAAAATTTCCTCGTGGGTCATACCGAGGGCTAGATCGACACCACTGCGATCCTGCAAGCGGAACATCTCATCGCCCATCACATCCCAGCGGCCACTTTGCTGCCAGATGGTCGCAGGGTGCATTGCTGGTAGCAGAAACTCCTGCCCCCCAATTGCTTCCATCTCTTTTCGAACGATGTTCGCAACCTTGTTGTGTACTTTTAAGCCCAATGGAAGCAGGCTGTAGTGACCAGAATGCAATTGTCGAATATAACCACCTCTGACTAACAGCTTGTGACTCACTGCTTCAGCGTCAGCTGGTGCATCTCTGAGTGTTGGAATAAAGCTTTGGGACCAGCGCATCCTCACACAATAGAGCAGAACTTCAACATTTCGGTTATCTAGCGACTAATCGAATCAACCGAGCAGAAGAGATCACCACCGTAAATCGTGGTAACCCAATCATTCTCATATATAGTGATCATTGCTCGGTTGGTTAGTAACTGCTTCCGGGCATCCGCTTATATTTGATTTTCTGTTTCGTGCGACTAAGAACTGGAAAGTCAAGTTTATTTGGCGAGTTATCGGTGTGGAACCGCCGAGAGATAGTCCCGAATGCCTGAGTCTGTGCGGAAGGGGATTGGAGCACCGTCGGTGCAAAGTATTGTGGCTAAAAATGAAGGTGATTCAACCGAAAGCGACTCTAATGGTCGCGCTGCTCCTATGACGTCCTCGAATCTCTCTTGGGAAGAGTTTGCAGTTCTAGTCCGCGCTGAAGCAGAGGCATATATCACTACAGCTCAGCTAGATGCCTTAAAAGCAGATCTACCAAGGTGGCAGAAGGTCCTACTCGACTTACTCGAGGACGCAGAGGATAAATTACTTGCGGTTCAGCAAATAAAAGGCGACACCCGTGAACAGGTAGTTAGCGACTTTGAAGCCGAACTTAATACCTTGGCGACCGCATTTCAGCGGCTTACTGGCGCATCTCTTGAGGACGAGCCTGCGGTTTCCGTAGTTGGCCCAGCTGAACCGGACGTGGTTACCGGAGAACCAGAGCCTTGCCAACTTCAGCTGTCGTGGGCTTCTGGAAAAATTATCGCTTGGGCAGCCGGTTGCAATAATTTGCCAGAAGCTTCAGAACAAGTAATGGATCGACTGCTTGCAACCGGGGCTCCTAAGAGCGCCTGGAAGAATAGTCGTCCCGTAGTTATTTCCTCTGAGATTAAGGCGCCCGCACTGAGTGCTGATGTCACGGATGTTTTAGGTTGGCTCGTGCCGCTCGTTAAAACACCTACTCAAGAACTGACAAAGCGAAAATTCTTCATACCTGAGGATCTTCTTGATCCTGACGACCAGCAAGCGACTAATGTGGAACCAGAGCTAGCAGGCGACCCGCTCGGGATGAGCGCTCGCTGGCTCAGCCTAGTTGCTATAGCGGCAGTTGAACTTGTAGCCCAAGGTCGAACCGTACCTCGCCTTCAACGAATACGAAAGCGCAGAAACAAAAAGCATCGTGGCGATAAGGGTGATTTTGCGGTGCAATGGATGCCCGGCATTATTAGCCAGGAAAAGTTAAAAAGCTTTGCCGACTCGTTGCCTGGAGCGGTAGGTGCCGCAGATCCGGGACCAGATGCGCGAGCCCTAGTTCAGTCAGCGCTGGGTGGAATGGTTAATGCAATTGTTGCAACCGCAGCCCAACGGTTGGATGTGCCTGCAGCGCCGCTTGAACCTACAACTAAAAACGAGCTTTCCGAGGCATTTTTGGCCCGTCTTGGAGGTCGGCAGTTCCAGGCAGCGGTGCCTGCTGGTTCCGATCTAGCGCGTAGCCTTGATCAATGGGCAAGACCAGTGACTGCGGTCGCGAAGTACGCATTGGTAGTGCAGCTTGATGAGCCAGATGACGCTGGTAGTTGGCACCTTAAAGTGCTTTCTCCTGGCCCAGATAATCATCTTGATCCCGTGGAGGTCGCGCTGGTAAGTGGGTCAAACACACGCAGAACAGAAGTCAAAGGACAACTAGCAAGAATGGAGCGTTTGCTACCGGCACTGCTACGCCCCGGCGGTCGTCGCAGGGGAGAGGTTGTTCTTACTCAAGACGAAGCCTGGGAATTGATGTCCGTTACCGGGCCAGCTCTCGAATCGGCCGGTTTCGAAGTACGGGTGCCGTCACTTTCTCGCCGCCGACCAGCCGCTGCGCTCCGACTAACAGCAGACGACAACGACAGCCTCGTTGGGGCCCAACAACTCACAGCAGTGAGTTGGACGGCTATGTTCGGGGATGTCGAGTTGACCGCGGCAGATGTCCAAAGATTAGCCCTGCAGGCTCGGCCTCTTGTCCAATCTCGTGGCAAGTGGGTTGCCCTAAACCATGCCGACCTTGCAGAAGCCGCTGCCGCACTAGCAGAGCGTTCAACTACAACGACTCTGACCGGAGCTGAGATGCTTCGACATGCGTTAGGGCTAGAGGGTGGAGATGTAAGTGGTGGCGTTAGTCTCGCCGGTACTAGTTGGGCCGCAGGTCTTTTGAGAGCTGCTTCGGATATTCCAGCTGTCATTGAAGCTCGACCGAAGTTCTTCAACGGTGAGCTTCGTAGCTATCAAGCTGAAGCATTGGCGTGGCTTAAGTTCTTAGACGGCGCAGGCCTAGGCGGCTGCTTAGCCTTAGACATGGGGCTCGGCAAGACCCCAACTGTTTTGGCTCAGATTGGAATGAAAAAATCAGAGGGTTCGGCTTTAGTAATCGCTCCACCAGCCGTAGTCGGCAACTGGGCTTCCGAAGCCCGACGTTTCACTCCTCATCTCAAGGTGCTGGTACACCATGGCGCCAATAGATCTTCCGGCAAGTCGCTTGACGAGGAGATCGACCGAGCAGATTTAGTGATTACCACTTATGGAACTGCAGTCCGCGACATTTCTCAATTGTCTAAAACGCACTGGGATAGAGTGATTCTTGATGAAGCACAGGTAATCAAGAACCACACGAGTGAAACGGCCCGGCAGCTTCGCTTACTTAATTCGAGGGTTCGAATTGCTTTGACTGGTACACCTATTGAAAATGGGCTGAGTGACCTTTGGGCCATAATGGACTTCTGCAATCCTGGACTCGTCGGAGGTCGACCACAATTTATCGCTCAATTAAATCAATTGAGCGACACCAAAGCGGCGGCGGAATCAGCTCTACACGCGCTTAACGGTGTATTGGTTTTCCGAAGGACTAAGTCGGAGCCTTCTATTGCCGCTGAGCTACCAGACCGTATTGATGAACTCGCTCATTGTACGATGACCCCGGAACAGATTGGTCTGTATCAGGCTGTGCTAGATAAGCTCGTTCTAGAAACAGCGGAGAGCATAAACACTAAACAAGCCCGCAAGGGAGCCGTCCTGGCCGCTATTACTGCTCTTAAACAAATATGTAATCATCCCTTAAACTATCAGCCGGACGGCACTAACAAGAGTCTTGTTGGGCGAAGCGGCAAGCTGACTCGTCTTGACGAAATTGTCGACACCGTTTTCGCTGCGGAGGAGCGAGTATTAATATTTACTCACTTTGCCACTTGGGGCGAGCGTCTATCTCAGTACCTAACTGAACGAACTGGGATCAATGTCGATTGCTACCATGGAGGACTCGGAAGAGCAGCTAGAGATAAAATTGTTGACACCTTTCAAAAGGGCAAAGGTCGAGGTGCTTTAGTACTTTCTCTCAAAGCAGGCGGGACCGGGCTTAACCTAACGGCAGCGAGTCATGTGGTTTTGTATGATCGTTGGTGGAACCCAGCTGTTGAAGACCAGGCCAGAGATCGGGTGTGGCGCATTGGTCAAGATAAAACTGTGATCTGCCATCGGCTTATATGTCCAGGTACCGTCGATGAGAGAGTAGAAGAGGTGGTGCAGGGCAAACGACAAATAGCCGATATGGTTCTGCCTAAATCCAGCTCGATAAGTGACTTAAATGCTGAGGAACTTCGTTCTGCTTTAGGCCTTGACGAAGTAGCTCTTATGACAGATGACGGCGAGACTGGTCTTGGTCTTGAGCACGACTTATTAAGCGTGGGAGGAACATAGATGGCTAAACGACTGCGACCTTCAGCGCCTCGCACGCGTAAAATTAGCCCAGGCGATCGACTGAGCGAACAAGAATCCAAGCAACACACCTTTTGGCAAGGCGACGCGCCTTTACCCGAAACGCCTAAATATATTGATGTTACGGCTGACCCGGGGGCTGTTATAAGGTCTTTAGGGCCTGCCCCTCTCGAAGGTATCGAAGAGGCTTCTAAGAAATACTTTGAAGGCCTCTACCAAAGAAGCGTTGGATTAGCATCGGCCTTAGCTTCTGCTGCGGACCTTGTTAGTGAGGAAAACGCCGAATAGACATTTTGTTGAAGTACTAAATTTCGTGTACATCCTCTGACCTCTGACCACAACCATCGTTTGTTTGGCCCCTAGGTCTCACTTTGGCTCAAAGCCAACTTCTTTACCTCGATTGATACTAACCCAATCACGTGCATCAAGATATGGTCTGAATGTGTCGTAGATTGATTTCTCATCGGCCTTATTCTTAGGTCGTTGGATCTCGTAAAGGTGTGGAAATTCGAGCCAACCCATAACTATATCCCAAAGACTCAATGCAGCTTTTCCACTTGGAGGGTCTAACAAAACAGGACCAAAAATACACTGTCCGTCGGGGAAAAATAGGGTCGGAACGCCAAATCCGCCGCTAGAAACCACTCGATTATGCTCATTACGGATTTCATCATGGGTGGTCTCGTCTTCGATGGAAATATCGACAATTTCAGGATCAGCCCCAATCTCGGTCAGTAGATCCCTGGCAACTTCCTGATTGTGTGGCTGTTTGCCTTCAACATGCAGAGCGCGACCACTTACCGCATACCATTGATCGAGCAGGTCCATATCAATACGCCGTAATATCGCACCAATACGCATCATCGACCAGCCGTAGCTCCAGTCGCGCTCCCAAGGATGCTTTTGACCGTCACGCAGGTTTACCTCTTCGAGGCTGAAGAACTTCCAATTCACTGTTAAATCCAACTGATCACGAACATCTCGCATCCACAAAGAAGTCTGATATGCCCAGGGGCACATGACATCGAAGTGGTAATCGAGGGTTGTGGGTCGAACAAAGTCTGTCATAAGTAGTCCCTTTCGAGAACGCATTTAAGATACTAGTAGTGCGGATTTAAACGCGCTGAATATTTCACAAAGGACATTATGTCGATTAACTGTGTACCCATTTTCAGCTCAGAGACTTTGGCACTTCGAAGCCCAATTCCAGCAGTCTCTTCGACTCCCAATCCGGCAGGGGAGCGCGCCTCCCAATCTTGATTTGCTGTATGTGTTGCCCCTCTTCTTTCCAGACGTGGCAAGTGTTCGTGTTCATTTGCAAACGACGTTCGTGATCTTGGTCGCTATCCACTGTGTCTAATCTTGACTCGAGGGACTGATGTAGGTTGACGAGACTCCAACTCGCCTGTATCGCAACAGGGCCCATAGCCAAGAGCAATGCACCCATATGCGAACATCCATTAGGACCGCCGAACAACTTCTTCACCCTATTGCCATAACCCCTGGTGACTGACAGTCCAATTAGCTGATCATAGCTATCTAAGATCTGCTCGCATTGAGCGTAAGGTCTAGTACTCATATGGTTTTCGATATCAACGATTGTGAAGCTTGACGGATCAATCAGTAAGTCAATACTCATATCGTGAATTACCAGATCGTTACCATCATTAAGGCAAAGGCCCTGTGGTTTGTTGTCGATTAGTCGACCACTGACACGCATGCGACCGTCACCCTCGTCGAACGCCTCCGTAATATAGTTTCTTTGATGAATGGGGATACGTTTCGTCACTCGAATATTCTAACGAAGATAAGAATATGAAGTGGTCCTTAGCCGGTGAAGTTTTCGAGAAAGACTAAAGCTATCTCGATGACGCAGAGTGATCGGTCAACTGATTACGCTGACCCGTGACGAAGTAGCTTTCCGGGAGTCGCCGATGTGCACGCACCATCTTCAAAGGTAATCTCGCCGTTAACAATTATTTGGTTATAGCCCTTTGCACGCTGAACTCGGCGCCATTCGCCGCCAGGTAAATCGAATTCAACTTCCCCTATCCAGTTGGGTAATATCTCTAGTTCTTCCATATCGTAAACTAGAACATCAGCAGCAGATCCCTCTTTGAGCGTACCTCGATCGCGAAATCCTGCCGCATGGGCTGCAAGAGCCGATAGGCGATAATGCGCTTCTTCCAGGGTTACAACTCCCTCGTCGCGAACAAGCCATGTTAGGAAATCAGTCGTATATGCGCCACCAGTAAAAAACTTCGTATGAGCTCCGCCATCTGAGACGCCAGGGATGGCATAAGGTGAATCATTCATCATTTCCGCCATGAACGATGCATTAGAGCCTTTGTCCGGTCCTAAGAACTCCACATTTAGATCACCTGCAAGTGACAAATCGAGCATTACTTCTACGTGGTGCTTGCCTTCTGCCTCCGCAATATCACCAACAGATTTTCCAACATACTGCTGTAAATCAGGTTGTCGATTCACCCCCTGAATTACCAATCCTTTCGGATTTCCGCCCACGCCTGCTTGAATAACCTGAAGACGGCGATCTGCTTCAGCAGCTTCTGCCACAAGTGCTTTCCGGAGTTCCGGGTCTTTCATTTTTTCAATTTTTTCTTCTTTGGTCCCTGTGGTGACAGCCCGCCATGCTGGCGACGCATCGTAGAGGTTCCAATGTTCGAGGGTGAAAGCAAAGCCTGCCCTGCCAGTTCCACACTGGGCATAGACAG
>CAJQGN010000004.1 GCA_905477545.1 uncultured Acidimicrobiales bacterium
CATATACGTAGCTGATCTTTTTAGTCGCCACGTTCAAGCAGCACAACCGAACAGGCAGCTTCTTCAAGTCCTATGACTCCGCCCCCATTTTCTTGCAGGGCTACTCGAGCATTTTCTACCTGCCGCTGTCCAGCCTCACCGCGCAATTGTGTTGTCAGTTCATAGATCATCGAAAGACCAGTAGCTCCAACGGGGTGACCTTTACTTACCAACCCGCCTGACGTGTTGATCGGGATAACCCCACCAGGCCCTGTTGCACCGCTTTCGACAAACGCCCCACCTTCGCCCTCGGGACACAACCGCATCATCTCTGCCTGATAAATCTCACAAAAACTTGTTGCATCATGAACTTCAGCGACGTCCACGTCCTCTGGTTTCATCCCGGAAGCTTTATAGGCTTTATCGACAGCGATTCGGGAAAGTCCAGGCTCATTTACTGAACGATATTTTCCGCCGCTCATAGAATTTGCTGCGATTCTTACCGATCGCGATCTCACACTCTCTGGAAGGCCAGCAAAAACATCTTCAGAAACAACTAACGCCGATGCCGCTCCATCGCCGATTGGTGCACACATAGCGCGAGTCAGCGGATAAGAAATTTCTCGATCCTCCATCACGGCATCTATCGAAGTTTCAAAACGATACTGAGCGAGCGGATTAAGTGCTCCGTAGTTATGATTTTTGGCTGCCCCAGCAGCGATCTGACGTTGGGTCGTCCCGTAACGTTGCATATGCACCGCTGCTTGCATTGCATAGGTGTCCATAAACAAAGTTCGTCCTGGTCCTGTCTCAAAAGGCACCCCAGAACTTTCGCTTACCTGTCGATAATGCTGTTCTAATCTAGGGAGGTCCTCCTGGTCTACAGCTCTCGCAAAAAGATCAAACATCTGCGCTTTAATTCCTGGGTCCTGGTCAGCACCCGGGAGATACGTTTTTTCAACGCCGACAGCAAGAACGATGTCCGACTCACCTGACTTAATATCTTTAAAGGCCGAATGCAATGCCATCGAAGCCGTTGCACAGGCACCTTCAACATTCATTACCGGCACTCGTTCAGGGAAATACCCTTCGTCGACTAACTCAATCATCCAAGCTTGCCCGCGTATCATCTCCTGCCCGAAACCCGCACCTGCTAAACAATTACCGACATAAGCGAAGTCAACGTCAGCTAAGTCAACGAATCCATCCGCAGCAACTCCAAGAACTGTTTCGCGAGTTAGATCCTTGAAAGTTTTATCAGGGTATTTTCCGAAAGAAGTGGAATGACTACCAACTATCCACACATCTCCGCCAGGATTTCCCATAAGTAAATCAGCTCCGCTTATAGTTGTTTTTATCTGGTCATCTAACTAGAAAAAAGTTTGCTCAACGGCGAGTGAAGACAAAATTATCTGCCATATTGCTCCGAATATCGGACATATGGTCAAGATACTCCTTCATAGTGCCGTTGTAATTACCGTCTTGTCTTCTGTTATCGGCGCCTTCAAAATTATAGTAGCCTGGGGTGCAATCTTTGTTTCGGCTTGTTGTACCCCGATGCTCAATAACTTGCTGAACCCACCATTCTTCGGCTTTTTCATTGCAGTCAAGACTGTGAATTTCCGCTTTACGAACAAAGTCAATACATTCGGCTATATGTTCGCCCTGGCTATTTAGGACATCAGTCAGGTTGAACGCAAAAAAGGCCTGATAACCGCCCATAATAAAAAGGTTTGGATAACCCTGCGAATGAATTCCTAGAAGAGTTCTAATTCCATCGGAGTATTTTTCATTCAAATCTAAACCGCTGTCGCCTTTGATTTCGTTATAGATACCCGTTTTTTGCACTTCGAATCCGGTGGCATAGATGAGCACATCAACCTCATATTGAGTTCCCTCAAATATTGGCCCTTTTTCATTGATCTCAGTAATACCCTCACCATGGGTATCTACCAAATGCACCGATGGCAGGTTAAAAGTCGGCAAGTAATCGTTATGGAAACATGGACGTTTACACATCAGCATGTACCAAGGCTTTAGAGATTCAGCAGTTACGGAGTCTTCAACTACCTCGTCAATACGTTTGTGAATCCTCATCATCGCATCGATATTTGCATTTTCTTGTCGCCGCACTTTCTCTTCTCGCGGCATCGCAGCTCGACGGGCTTTCACGGCATCGCTAACTTGCGGTCCCTCAATCGCGCGTCGACGCCGATCTCCCTGCCAACCAGGTTGAAGAGTTGAAGCCCACTCCGGGTCTGTTTCCCAGTCGTCACGAACATCGATCGATGATGGCGTCCGCTGAAAAACGAAAAGTTCCTTCGCTGCTGCACCAAGATTTGGAATTGCTTGCACGGCAGTAGCACCAGTACCAATAATGCCGACTCGTTTATCTTTGAGGTGCTCAAGTTCCGCACCTGTGAACTCATAATCCCATCGCGATGTATGGAAAGAGTGACCTTCGAATTTCTCCAGACCTTTTATGCGGGCAAGCTTCGGCTTCGATAAAGTTCCGTTTGCGCATACGACGAAACGGGCTTTCATTAGATCGCCTTGATCTGTTCCTACGTGCCACATCTCTTCATTTTCATCCCAAACTGTCGACGTAACAGTCGTGCCGAACACAGCTAAGCCATACAAATCGAATCGTTCGGCAATAGATTTGCAATAATTAAAGATTTCGTTGCCACCGGCATAATGACGGGTAGGCACATACCCGGTCTCATCTAAGAGAGGCAAGTAATCGTATGCAACGACATCACATGCCACTCCTGGATATCGATTCCAGTACCAGGTACCTCCAACATCAGCGCCTCGTTCGACAATACGGATGCTGTCTACACCCTTTTCGCGAAGTCGTGCTGAAGTTAAGAGAGCAGAGAAACCCCCGCCGATGAATAGTACTTCGACAACATCGTTCAGCTTTTCACGTGGCTCAACATCATTCGAGTACGGGTCGACGGCATATTTAGCCAAGTCACCGGTGAGGTCAGACGTATAATAGTCTTCCCCGGGAGGCCTGTAGGCCAGACGCAAATCTCGCTCTTCCGAAAATTTATCTTTGATACCCTCGTAATACTCCTGCGGAGGACGCTCTCCATTTTCACTGCTGTAGTCAAAATTAAAGACATTCTGTGGCTTAGCTTGCTTGTCGCCCATGGAAGCTGATCTCTTTCCGTAACCCAATTTTATCAATTAACGAGCACACTGAGACTAGATCAGGTTTCTCACAAATGCGTTTAAATTCGTGATTCAAGTAAACGTTTTTAGGCCGCCACACACAATTTACGTAGCATAGCCATGGGCCTAACGTAAAAACTGTCTCAAAAATAGCCGGTAGAGAATTCTTAGAGCTCAACGAGAGCGAACTCCGTGAATGGCAACGACACGTTTCTTTGATGATTAACTACGATACGCGAAACTTTTTTATTTGATTTATTAATGACTGCTGGCCAAATTCTTTATCCAACCCATCAATAACTCCTTGGACATCAGGCGTAGATCTATTTTGACTAAGTTTCGCTTTTCCTTCAATACGTTCAATCAGAACCTCAACACCAACGATTCCCTTCAACTGCTTCTCAATAAACTCTCTCGGCGCGTCGCCCACTTGCCATGGATCCTCCTGATCAGATTCATTTAAAATCGTAAGGTCAGTGACCAGATCCTCTACCCATTGCGCATTGTCGATAAGAGATACTGTTCCGTGGACGTGGACCGTCAGGTAGTTCCAAGTCGGCACCACCTTTTGATCACTCTGTTTCGATGGGTACCAATTTGGGCTGATATAACCGTCGACAAGGTCGAAAATGACAATGCCTGGAACCTCATCTTTGACTAACTCCACTAATGGATTTGCCTTCGACACGTGACCGCGTAACGATGCTGTGCCCATGGCGCCCCTCAGAAGCTTCCACGGCAAAAAACTCGCCTCAAAACACGATCCAGATGCAACCACAATGTTGCCCACTTGTCGCTGTTCAATAACATCAAATGCAGCGGAAACTTTCTCCACATCAAAGTGCTTCGGAAGATACATAGTGGTCATCTTTTTAGCACTTACAACTTAGAACGTTATCAAACGAACAATAATAAGACCCGGGTACACGATTCTCTGGACCAACTCTTTACGCCAAACTAGATGCGATTCGGGCCGCCTATCAGTTCTTTAAGCATCCAATCAAGGGCTAAGTCAGCGCCGACCGGTTTTAACCCTCGACAGCCGAAGCACTATCTACAGCTTCATCTTCTACGGCTTCATCATCAGCCACATCAGATTCTACGAGCTGCGAACGGATACGCCCATCAATTTCAACCATCATTTCTGGGTGCTCCATCAAGAACGTTTTAGCGTTCTCACGGCCTTGCCCTAGCTGCTCACCCTCATAGGTGTACCAAGCACCTGACTTTTTGACAATGCCTTCTTCTACACCAACATCAAGAACAGAACCTTCACGACTGATGCCCTTACCATACATAATGTCAAATTCTGCTTGTCGGAAGGGTGGCGCAACCTTATTTTTAACAACCTTTACTCTGGTTCTGCTACCAGTAATTTCACCATCGGATTTAATCGCTTCTATTCGACGAATATCAAGTCGAACTGAGGAATAAAATTTCAAAGCTCGACCACCAGGAGTTGTCTCAGGGCTTCCGAACATAACGCCAATTTTTTCGCGCAGCTGATTGATAAAGATGCAAATAGTGTTCGTCTTATTTAGGTTCGCTGTGATTTTCCGAAGTGCCTGAGACATCAAACGTGCCTGCAGGCCAACATGCGATTGGCCCATCTCTCCTTCAATCTCAGCGCGCGGAGTCAGGGCCGCTACCGAGTCGATAACCAAGACATCAATTGCTCCTGATCGAATGAGCATGTCTGTGATTTCTAAGGCTTGCTCACCTGTATCTGGTTGCGAAATAAGGAGTTCATCGACGTCCACACCAATGTTTCTTGCATATTCTGGGTCCATGGCATGTTCCGCATCGATATAAGCACAGGTTCCACCTATGCGCTGTGCTTCAGCCACGACATGCATAGCTAATGTAGATTTGCCTGAGGCCTCTGGTCCAAAAACTTCGCAGATTCGGCCTTTCGGTAAGCCTCCGATACCTAGCGCTATGTCGATAGCAAGACTGCCAGTGGAAATCGCCTCGGTTTTCATTTGCCCGCGATCACCCATCTTCATAACTGATCCCGCACCGAACTGTCGTTCAATTTGAGATAGTGCCATGTCTAGAGCTTTTTCTCGTTCCACGATATGTCCTCCTAGGACTTGCCATAAAGCTTTGCGTTGCCGGGCGGTAGCCCAATGTCGTTGGTGGAATCGTAAGACACGGGTGGGACACCCATACCATGCCAACACCCTTAGATTACCTACGAACACCTGTTCGGTCAAGCACCGAACAGGTGTTTGTTTATAGATTTGACGACATCTATTACAAAGATGCGCGATGCTCTGGTTATGAGCCCTAGCGATGAAGACAACACGTACGATCTTTTACACATCACACGCGAACGCGGAGTTGTGTTCGCCACCATAGACGCGCCGCCCATAAATGTCATGACCCCAAGCTTGTTCAAGGAACTAGCGAAATTTGGTGCAAGCGCGGCAGCCGACAATTCAATTCGCGCAGTGGTGTTACGTAGCGCAGATCCAGATTTTTTTATTGCTCACTTCGATGTCTCAGCAATTCTTCAATTCCCAGTCGAAGGGGAGGCAGTGCGGCCAGCAGAAATTGCTGGCTTTCACGCCATGTGCGAAACGTACAGATTGATGCCTAAGCCAACGATTGTCGAACTAGCTGGAAGAGTCGGGGGCGGAGGAAGCGAATTAGCTATGTCCTGTGACATGCGCTTCGGAGCAATAGGTAAAACAACCATCAACCAAATGGAAGTGCCTTTGGGGATCCTGCCGGGCGGCACCGGAACCCAGCGACTGCCTCGTCTAGTAGGAAGAAATCGCGCTATGGAGATCATCCTTGGAGGCGTCGACATCGACTCGCAAACAGCCGAATCTTGGGGATATCTAAATAGAGCGATAGCGCCAGAGGATTTAAGCCAATTCGTTAGCGAACTCGCCTACCGAATTGCAAGTTTTCCTCCAACTGCAGTTGCCCTCGCCAAAGAGTCAGTTAACAATGCTGACACGCTACCGCTACGCGAAGGAATGCTGGAAGAGCAATATCTTTTCCAGCAGCTTCTGAGAACTGACGAAGCAAAACCAAGCATGGAAAGGTTCCTCGAGCTCGGTGGACAAACCCGCTCCGGAGAAAAGCGAATGGGCGATCTCGCTACTGAAATCTCTCCTACTTAAGACAACGAGTCAGTGAGAATAGAATTACTCTAGCGAAAAGACGGTGCTACTTTTTCGATAAACAAGTCCATCGAATGTTTTTTCTTAGACATTTCGCCGAACGTAAAATCCGGAACTATCAATTCGTTCACGCCATGGGATTCATACTCAGCAACTACCTCAATGACTTCTGATGGCGTCCCTACGATGGTCGCTCTTCCAAAATCGCGATCACGCAGCTTTGCTAAAGATTTTTCGTCCTCTGAAATGAACATCAAAGCCACCGCAGACCGACTTATTTCCTTTGGGTCCCGCCCAAGGTCAGAGCAATGAGCATCTAAAACCTCACATAGATCTCGAATGTCCTTAGGCATTCCCCAATAATTCCATTCATCGGCAAATCGAGCTGTGGTCTTTAAGGTCCGCTTGCGACCTCCACCGCCTATCAACAAAGGCACTTTTGTTTGAATTGGCTTAGGGTCAAGTGGCGCATCAACAATTTGATAATGCTTTCCCTCGAAATTAGTACGACGCTCGGCCAGTAAAGAAGTAATAATCTCCACTGACTCATCCAACATATCCAAACGGCCCTTCAATGTGGAAAAGTCGAAGTCATATTTGTTGTGCTCGTTCTCCTGCCAGCCAGCACCGATTCCCAGAACCACTCGCCCACCGGAAATATGGTCAATCGTCGTAGCTATCTTTGCGGTCAACGCCGGGTTTCTATAGGTATTTCCCGCTACCAGTGGCCCAATCCGCACACGCGGAACCAACGCTGCCACAGCCGCAAGAATCGACCACGCTTCATGGATCGGTTCATCCACATTGTCGGCGTTCGGCATAAAGTGATCCGCATACCAGATTCCGTCCCATCCAGTCGCCTCAGCGTGCACGCAACCTTCAATCGTGTCATCCCAAGATTGCCCGTTACCAGTCCAGAAACTAAATCTCATAGAGACGAGCCTGCCAGAAAGAAGTGACACTTGCTCATTTCATGAACTCGAGGCAAGTAATTTACTAATTTACGCCTGTCGAATCTGCAAAAGAATCCTCTAGCCAAATGAGAATTAATAGCACCGATTTCTATTTCGGGGGTTTCTTTTTTCGCAAACTTGAGAGTCAACTTCAAAATTTTTTATTGTTAAACGGCCAGAAAAATATTACTCCTAAGGCTTTGCTCCAAGATTCTCCAATCGACAAAATCTCTAAACCAGCTACCGAAACTAAGAATGCTCCTCCAAATAACGGCGGAGCAGGTTTAGCATCGATATACAACTATTCTGGCGGATTCGTTCCATATCTCCAGGCAAGCGAACCTCTTCAACATGCTCGAATCCCTCTTTCGATATCGCCAACCATGCAGTTCCAAACGGAAACATTTGACTCGGAGTATCCGGATCTTCCACACCTGTCACAGCAATACCAACATCGGCAACCAAAACATCTCGAGCCTTTTTAGCTAGTTGCAGAGCCTTCTGAGGGCCCGGATAGCTATCGGGTTCACCCTGAACCAGATAAGAAAGAATGCCAGGACCATGTGCTACTACGCCACCAACAAACGCATTGCTAAACGTCGCCGCCGCAGATAAACGGTTTGTTATAAATCCGCCGGTAATTGTTTCGATTACGCCAAGAGTCAAACCTGACGCTTCAAGCAAATTCAATACTGTTGACTCCATCGTGGATTCATCCACGGCAAACACGAGCTCTCCCAAAATTTTTCTCAGCTGAAGCTCTTCTTCATCCAGCATCGCCTCTACTGAGTCTGCATCACTCGCCTTTGCTGTCACTCGAACTTTTATTCCTTCGACCCCACTCGCCAAAAAAGCTAACGTTGGGTTTCCAACATCATCAAGCTCTTTCATTCGACTAGTCAACATTTCAGCCAAGCCAGACTCGCTTTGCCCCCAAGTGCGCAACACTCTGCTGTCGATAACCGCCGTTTCACCCGATCTATGCTGCAAGTCGGGAATGATTGTCCCCAAAAACATCTCTTTCATCTCGTAGGGAACTCCTGGCACCGCATATAACACTTTCTCTGATTCGCCCTCTCGAACGAATGGCACAACTAAGCCAGGTGCAGTGCCCGGTTGCTGAGATATAGCTACAGCTCCTGCAGGGACCATCGCTTGGCGAAGGTTGTTCACTGGCATTTCTCTGCCACGCATCCTGAACATCTCTTCTATCCGAGCAGCGATTACCTCATCCATCACCAGCTCAGCACCCATGACTTTTGCGATAACTTCACGAGTAATATCATCTTGCGTTGGCC
>CAJQGN010000005.1 GCA_905477545.1 uncultured Acidimicrobiales bacterium
GGCCTAAATATTTAGACCCAAGCGTTGAAGATCCATAAGGACTATCCGCTGCACTAGTCATCCTAATAAAACTAATTTGTCCAATTTTCATATTTGGATAAAGCGTCATTGGTAAATTCGCCACATTCGAAAGTTCTAGAGTAAGGTAACCGTCCCACCCAGCATCTACAAACCCCGCTGTCGTATGGATTAGGAGCCCAAGTCTACCCAGAGAAGACTTACCTTCTATACGTCCCACAAGATCGTTTGGGATCGAAACGCGTTCAAGGGTAGAACCTAAAACAAATTCACCAGGGTGAAGAATAAACACACCATCTTTTTCGACAACTACTTCTTCAGTAAGATCCTGTTGGTCCTCTTTAACATCGATTACTTGGCGTGTGTGATTCAAAAAAACTCGAAAAGTGTCATCAAGATGCAAATCAACCGACGAAGGTTGAATATCTCTCTGATCCAATGGTTCTATAACTATACGGCCATTAGCGATTTCTTCACGTATAGTTCGATCTGACAAAATCATGTAGTTACCAGCATATCTTTTCCCAGTCGACCTTTTGCTGAGCTAGTGCGTACATTCGCCGTATCGCTAGACTCCCAACTAGTGTTTATAAGCCAGACATGCGGGTGTAGTTCAATGGTAGAATATCAGCTTCCCAAGCTGAGGACGCGGGTTCGATTCCCGTCACCCGCTCCATACAAAACTAGACATTAGAATTCGGTTCTGAAGCACATAATGCAAATGGCACGCGTCAAGTACTAAGTGTCGCAATTGCCCAGCTAGCACAAGCTAAACCGCCAAGGCTCATAATTATGCTTCGCTTAATCGGTGCCTTTTCCAGTTCACCAGACTTAACCGCTCTTTTACGCGGCTTAAACATTGCTAAAAAGTTACCGACAAACATTGCGCTCCCCATAGCTAAAATCAACATTGGTAAAAAATCCGCACCTAAGAACAAAATTTCAACTTCCTCGAGCCATATTGGCAAATCGCGTATAATTACTCAACCAAGCCAGACGAACCGTTCCTGTCGGCCCATTTCGATGTTTAGCAATAATAATTTCAGCTGTGCCGATATCAGGCGACTCAGCATTATAAACCTCATCACGATAAAGAAAAGCAACGACGTCTGCATCTTGTTCAATAGATCCAGACTCACGCAAATCAGACAACATGGGCCGTTTATCTGTCCGACCTTCTAATCCTCGGCTCAGCTGGGATAATGCAATTATTGGAGTCTCAAGTTCACGAGCAAGAATTTTTAGACCTCGAGACATTTCTGAAACTTCAACTTGTCGACTCTCTGCACTGCCACGCCCACTCATCAACTGCATATAGTCCACAACTATTAGTCCCAAATCTCCTAAGCGACTTTTTAAGCGTCTTGCTTTAGCTCGAATTTCCATAACAGTTAGATTCGGATTATCATCTATCCATATTGGGGCTTCAGCAAGTCGGCCAACACTGCGAGTAATTTTCGGCCAATCATCTTCCGACAGATTGCCCGTTCGTAAACGAGTGGAATCAACTTTCGCGTCCGAGCACAACATTCTTTGCGTCAACTCAAGATGCCCCATTTCCAGTGAAAAGAACAGTACTGGACGTTGTGACTGTAGCGCTGCATTTGAAGCTATCCCTAGAGCAAATGCTGTTTTACCCATGGCCGGGCGAGCTCCAATAACGTTCAACGTACCTGGTTGCAAACCCGCTAACAGCTCATCAAAATCCATATAACCGGTCGACAAGCCTGTTATCGCTTCACCTCTTTCATAAAGTTCTTCTAGGCGATCTAAATTAGCGTCAAGTAACTCGCGTATTGGTTTAGTTGAATCAATAACACGACGTTCAGCTACTTGGAACACCATAGCTTCAGCTTCATCAACAGCCTTTACTACGTCATCCGGATAGCTATAGCCCAGCTCCACTATCTCGCCAGCTACGCCAATCAGACGTCGCAAAAGCGCGTGCTCTTCAACAATTTTTGCGTATCTAGCCGCATTAGAAGTTGCAGGCGTGATGGTCTGTAATTCAATTAAGCGTTGGGCACCGCCAACTTGTTCCAGTAAACCAGAACGAGTTAACTCCTCTGCAACGGTAACCGGATCAGCAGGTTCTCCTGCCCCATAAAGAGACGCAATAGCATCAAAGATAAAGCCGTGGGACGGGACATAAAAGTGATCACCACTTAATACTTCTACCGCTGGACCTATCGCATCCCGGGACAAGAGCATTGCCCCGAGCACCGATGCCTCTGCATCTAAATTATGTGGAGGTACTCGGGCCGTTACAGATTGCGAACGACTTTTATGCGGCTCTTCATAGCTTGTTGAGTTCATCAGGTACAGTCTCTCAGATAACTCATGTGCAGAACTAGAGGTACACATTGGGGATTTCTTTTAGTTTTTTTGTGGATAAACTAATATTTATCCACAGAAGATGACATTTAGGTTACAAATTGAGCATGAAACTGCTTATAAGCCCATCTCTGGTTGAAATTATCTGGATCCTACTACTGCCACATCAGGTTGATCCATGAACTGCTCCGGAATAGAAATTCGAAAAACTTCTGCAGCATTTAATCCTAGAATTTTTGCCCTATTTGTATCAGTTAAATTCCCCATAGATCGTTCTATCGCTTCAGCCGAATGCGGCCACGAACCCTCATGATGTGGATAGTCATTAGCCCACATAAAATTATTTATGAGCCCATGTTCAGTTGCAAGATCGAGACCAGCCGCGTCTTCCTGAAAAGTCGCAAATCCTTGCCGTTTAAAATATTCGCTCGGTAGCAACTCTAATTTTGGACGAACAAACATATGGTGTTTTAAATAGGCCTCATCCATTGCTTGAATCGCCCATGGCACCCAACCTATTCCGGCCTCTACGCTGCCAAAACGCAGCGTTGGGAACTGTTCAGCTACCCCTGAAGCACAAATATTAGCTATCGGTTCCATGTTCTGAGCTAACGAATGAACCGCGTAGTTAATGATTGCTCCGCCGCGACTACGAGACGTGCGAGGATCTCGACCAGTCGAAATATGAAAAGTTACCGGCAGGTCAACCTCAGTTATACATTTCCAAAGTGGATCAAACTCACGTAAATTGTAGTTAAGTGCTTCGTGATCCGGAGCTCCCCAAATTGGCTTACTTGGTAATTGAAGACCTTTAAAGCCCAAACTTGCGCAACGCTCAATTTCTGCGATTGCGTCAACAAGTGTTGCAGGAGCGATACAAGCCATCGGCATTAACCGATCGTTATATTCACCAAACGTTTCCCAAGCCCAATTATTGTATGCGACACACATAGCATGCGAAAATTCCGCATCTTGTGTAGCCCACATCGTCAAACCTTTGTTTGGGAATATAATTTCTGCGTCAACACCATCTGCCGTTAAATCGTCGAGCCTTTCTTGAGGGGTATACCCAGCTTTGTTCCTTAACTTATCTTGACCACCAAATTGAATATCATTCAACTTCAAAGGTGTTCTAAAGCCTTCGGTCTTTTGAAATTTTTGCCCACCTGACCCAATGATTACGCCTGGTAAACGATCACGATACTTTAGATCCACTCTAGTAGACCACAAATCCTTAGGCTCTTGAGCATGCCCATCTGTCGAAACCATAAAGTACTTATTTTCCGCCGACGGGCGTGGCGATCTGTCCCACCCATTTGATCCTGGGCTATCGAGCCGCCATTCATTATTCGAATCTGGGATGGGGATGACAACAGACATAATTATTCCTCAGCATCTGATTTAAACAACACAGCTACAGTCAAACAGTCTATTCGAAAAACATTTCTGACGTTCAAATTGCTGCACGCGCCGAGTCAAAAGACAGCACTACCAAAACAAGATAAAATCGTCTTCGAAGAACTAAATTAACCAAACTAATTTATCAGAACTCAGAAAACCAGATGATTTCCAAACAGACTATTCATGGAAACCGTACCTAATAAAAAATTTTCACAAACCATTAGTAGCGAGACTAACTTTGAGCAGCTACTTCAACCAATAAAGAAAATTGAACTTCTCTGTGAAGCCGAACCTCAACCGAATGACTACCAGTAGTTTTGATAGCCGATGCTAGATTCATGCGACGGCGATCAAGCTCAACACCTGTTTGAGTTTTCACAGCCTCAGCAATTTCCATCGTAGTAACTGAGCCATACAACTGTTCACCAGAACCTACACGCGCTTCGATCTTAATTACGGCTGACACGAGCCTGCGGGCTACTTCTTCTGCCCCTTCACGATCGCGCCCATCACGTACATCACGAGACCGCTTCATCGCCGCAGCCTGAGCTAACGCTCCATTAGTTGCGCGAAGAGCAAGGCCTTTTGGAACGAGATAATTCTGTGCATAACCATTTTGAACTTCAATAACGTCGCCAGCATTACCTAAACCAGAAACATCACTACGAAGAATTACTTTCATTCTGTCGTTTCCTCCTGAGGCGTTTCCTCGGTCCCAACTTCAACAGCATCAGAAACCACATCGTCAGTACTATGCGCATTTTTATCATCATCGAAGACACTGTCATTAGCTTCTGGCTCAAACCCTCGATCTCGATCTTCTCGATCTCGACCTCGTCCGCCGCCTCGCTTATCGCCTTTTCGCTGGGTAACGACCCTCATGTGATACGGCAACAAAGCCATCTCACGAGCAATTTTTATTGCTCCTGCAGCTTGGCGTTGTTGTTGTCGGTTATTACCAGAAACCCTTGAGCCGCGTATCTTTGCGCGATCTGAAAGAAAGGCCTTAAGCAAATTAACGTCTTTATAATCTACGTATTCAATGCTGTCTTTAACAATAGGGCTTATCTTTTTCTTACGAGGCTTACGCGTATCTTTAGCCTTCGCTCGCGGTTGTTGCTTCTTACCTGCCACTAGAAGGGCTCCTCATCGGGGATGTCGTATCCGGCTCCAAAATCAGATCCGGTATTGGGTGCATTATTAGGTCGTCCACCTGCAGATGGTCCGTTACCTTGATTTCCACCGCCATCACGACGGTCAATTCTATTTACTTGTGCTGTAGCAAATTTTAAACTTGGTGCTACATCTTCAGCTAAAACTTGGATCTTACTGCGCCGTTCCCCATTTTGACCTTCCCAGGTCTGGTAATCAAGCCGTCCTTGCACAAGCACACGGCTCCCCTTACCCAGGGTCTCAGCTACATTTTCCGCTAATTCACGCCAACATGTGACATCAAAGAAATGAGCTTTATCTTCACCATTTTGTGATCGTTGGTTCCAGGCAACGCCAAAGTCACAAACTGCTAAACCAGTTTGAGTAAAACGGAGCTCAGGATCACGAGTCATATTTCCAACAATTGAAACTGTGTTATCAAATGCCATAAAAACCCCTCAGATCAGTCAGCGGCAACAGTTGTGTCAACGTCACCGATTAGGCCGCGACGCTCTGCTTCATGATCAGGAAGACGAATGAGCTTATGACGGACAACATTATCAGATATCTGCAAGGCCTTTTCTACTGGATCCATGGCCCCACCTTCAGCTAATAACTCCACTACAGAGTAATAACCTTCGGTCTTGTGGTTGATCTCATAAGCGAAACGACGTCGGCCCCAGAAATTCACGCTCGCAATAGTTGCTACTTCTTCGATACGGGTTCGAACTTCTTTGAGCTCTTCTTGAACCGCTACATCATCGAGGCCACCATCATGAATGACCATTAATTCGTATACACGCATACGGTGCTTCCTCCTTCGGACCCGCTATTCACGGGGCCCCTTATGGGGCAGGGGTAGAGATTGAATTGTAATAAGAGTTCCTAAAAACTCTTATTTAAGTGCCCTAACGGTAGAGGCAGAAAAGGTAAAACACACTGTCATTTTCCTTCAGACCCTAAAAAATTAATAAAGAACTAATTAGTCTCTGTTAAGTTCAGCAAAAATCTGGTTGAAAACTGCAGCTGCGCAGCAGCTTTCCAGATCTTTTTCTTCTCCAGAACTACGTAAAACTGTTATCACCCCTATTGAATATCTTTGATTGAAGCCAATCGCCCACTCTTTTGTTCCATTTGAATCGCTACTCAATACCCCAGATATTTGAGGCAGTTGTGAATCAAAACTAGGCCGCATCAGCATTGAAGAACTAAGTTCAAAAAGTTTTTGGTGGTCTCTCACTAAAACCGGACTTGAAGAGTTCAACCAACCACTTCTGGGTGCAAAAGTTACTTTTTCCCCATCATCCCATTTCATGAGTATTTCTATACGTCTAAGTTGCCCGTCATTGGCAAAAATAGAAACCGCCTCAGTTCCCTGAACTAGCGATAAATAATCGTCATACAAATAAAATTCCTCAGGCATCCCTGTAACGAATTCATCTAAAGCTCCTAAAATCTCAACACGAGGTAGTTCTTTCTCGAAAAGCCCCAAATGAATATCAGAAGTCGTAAACATAGATCTGACCTGACCCTGATCATCTAATACAACTAAACCAATATCAAGGTCTCCAGTTTGTTCTTCTCTCAACTTTTCTACAGTGGATGTAACAATTTTTTGTATCTCAAGATCAATAGTCGTTTTTATTAATAGATTTGAAGTCAAACTTTTTCGTTCACCTAGCTCCTCCATAATCGAAGATTTGGCAAAATTAACTGCATGAGCTAGAGCAAAAGACGGCTCACTGAGAAGCAATGGATTAACAACTGCCTCAGTGATTGTTAGCTCTAACAAAGACGAAGTTTGAGCCTGGAAAAATTCAGCTTCAGTAATGTGCTCTTTCGCCAGCATGTCAAAAAGTATCTTGTCAGCATAAATTTCAGCTAAACCCACATTTTTTCGATCACGTGCGACAAGAAACAGCGATGCTAAATACACTGCCTGATCAACATCTAAGTTTGAGGCACTAACTCCAAACCATGCCTGCGCTCCTGCCTCAATCCCAAATGACTCCCTGCCGAATGGAATCACATTTATATAACGCTCTAAAATTTCCTCCTTAGAGAGAGTTCGTTGGATCCGCAAGATAGACGCCGCCTCGCGTAATTTTGTCCAACCTGATAGATCATTATTTCCACTTACTAAACGAAGATACTGTTGCGATAACGTCAAATGATTAAGTTCATTAGAACCTCGTAAATCTCTCCAAAATGCTCTAACTAATTCACTAAACTCATAATTACTAGCCAAAAAATTAGGATCGGCGGCGATTACAAGCGCGTCCACAGCAACGGGAGAAATTTGTTCAAGAGTGATAGGAATATAGTTTTTTTCCGGAGTCAGTTCAGCAATTGGTATCTCGCGTCGATCCAGTATCAGACCTTGGCCATCAACGTTCATCGGTTGCGGAATTGGCAACGACCCAATAACCCGAATGGCTACGCCAGCTCCAAAAATGACTACAATTACACCTAAACAGAGAGAAATTCGCCATTTTTTTAGCGGTAACTTTTCACCTGTTGGGTTAGCTAAAGAATTTTCAGTCATAGCTATTGTGCCCAGCAGATTACCTCTCCACTCAACATATTGGACTATTTATAATTCAATCCAGTGGATAGCGCCTTATTAAATGATTCCAGCAACAGGTGGGGCACACCTCTACTTCATAGGAAACAAAATCTCCGCTTCTTTTAGCTAATCTTTGCAGTTCTTCATCAGAAACAACACACTTACCGCCGCCGCCGAGACGTGGGCCAAAAACATAAGCAACTATACGGAGCTTCCCATCAGCACATAATGGACAAGTACGGCCTGAAGGCGGTGCCACACTTCGCGCTACTCGCAAAAGCTCTGGGTGAATTTCACAGGCTTCAGAACGATCAATTTCACCAGATTCTATAGATTTTAAAAAGTGAAGTCGTTGCAATTTGTAATCAACCACACCAGAACCGGGCAGTATATTTTTATCTACTATTCCAGGATCAAATGGCACACGAACAGATTAGTCAATTCTTCTACGAAGAAGACCAATCCTCAAGGGCTTTAATTGCCTCTTGACGTGAAATCAAACCAACCTGAAAAATAAGCGCAGTTAGATAATTGATTGCTCTACCCACTATTGGGCCATGACCAACAATTCCCATTATTTCGTTTCCATCCAAGGGAGATTGAGGGCCTCTACTACCCTCCAATTCGATAACCTGATTGAAAACACTTAGTAGGCGTTGAGAAGGAATTTTTTTAAACGTCTTTAAAACAGCAAGCGCTTCAGGAAATTCATCTCCCCAAAAGAACAAAACTCGTCTCACGTTAGGCTCAGTAGCCTCACCTATCGAAGAAATTTGGTGAGTAGCTTCTATAACCCTGCCTACTTTTTTAGCCAAATTACTTGAGGCCCTCATATCAACTAAAAGAACTCTTGCCTGCTCGCCAGAAGTCACAATCGGGTATAAGAGGGTCGCCCAACTCAGCGCCAAATCATGGCTACTGTCATTACCAGCTAATTCTGGAACAGGAACAAGACCGTTATAGCCTTCGATCACTAGGCCCAGTACCCCTGTTTGTTCCAAAAATAGGAGCCCCTTTCTAGGAGCTTGAACCTTAAGTAATTTTTTTAACTCTTCGATCACACGCTCTTTTGAAACAATCGATATCCGATCTCTAAGCAGTTCTACTGCGGCTATCAGATCTATCCCAGGAACAAGCTGGTAGCCCGCCATAAATCGAGCAGCCCGCAACATTCTTAAAGGATCATCACTAAAAGATACTTCAGGATCTAAAGGCGTCCGCAAAACTTTGTGCTCTAAGTCTAATTGTCCCCCAAACGGATCTATTAACTCCCAGTCAGGAAGCTTTATTGCCATTGAATTAACCGTAAAATCACGTCTCGACAGATCATCTTCAATAACCTTCGAAAACTGGACACTAGGTTTACGAGAATTACTTACGTAATTTTCAGATCGATGGGTTGTTATTTCAATAATCTGCGAATTTTTGCGAATACCAATCGTTCCAAATTTTGCTCCTTGATCCCAAATTGCATCTGCCCAACCAGTCACTAACTCCACGATTATTTCAGGTTCAGCACTGGTTGTAACATCAATATCATCATTCAATTTTCCCAATAGAAGATCTCTTACAACACCCCCAACTAAATAAAATTTATAACCAGCGCTAACAAATTTATGAGCTAAGGCGCCAACTTGAAGATCCAGTTCTAGTTTTTGAGCTTCTAAAACCTTCTTCATAAAGCAAATATTACAGGGGTCTTGTCATAAGGCTCATAAAAAAGTTTACGTGATTCACTAGTTTTCTTTGGTAAACATACAAATCATCTGGCACTCTAGGAGTTCCCGGATCGTCGTCGTGGAGATAAATTAATGGGCTTAAAGTTTGATCTTGGTGACCGAGTCATCTACCCCCATCATGGAGCAGCGCTTATCACTTCACGTGAAACTCGAAAAGCTTTTGGAGAAACACGCGAATACCTTATTTTAGAAACAGCCCACGGAGACTTAACTTTATCTGTCCCCACAGACATGATCGATACTGTAGGTATGCGTCCTCCAATCGACGAGGATGATGTAGCCGACCTATTTGAGCTCTTGGCAAAAAAAGACATCCGTGAACCAGCTAACTGGAGCAGAAGATTTAAAAATCACCAAGAAAAATTGAAATCTGGCGACATTTACCAAGTCGCTGAAGTAGTTCGGAACCTCGCCCTTCGAGAATCTTCCAAAGGTCTTTCGGCGGGAGAAAAATCAATGCTCGACAAGTCTAGGCAAATACTTGTTTCCGAACTTTCAATAAGTATGGATGTGACAGAAGAAGAAGCTTCTGAACAGGTTGAAACACGCCTAGCTGGATAAACTATTGAGCTCAGTGGGAGCTCTTGTTTGAATAGCGACTGCCAAAAAGTCATTATGCGCACTATCTTTTCAGTCGGGAGAGTTAAGTGCGAAAAGATACGAGATTCAATTTGGTTTTTTCGGCTCTGCGCTGGCAGGACTGTCACTCGATGCAGATTCAACGCTCCTACACCCAACCCTCACGTTCGCGACTTATTACCCGCACTAAGTGCACTTCAGTTTTTCTCAAACTAAACAGGGCGCAATATCTAAAAAACCATCGTTCTCATTTAAGTGGTTCTATATGAGAACGAAATACAAATTTCTTAAGCCACCGATTATCGTAGTGTTTTTTTTAATGTTCGCTACGTCCGCCAATGCTGCTACTCAGTCTTCCGATGAAATGAACATAGTCACGCAAAGTTTTTCAGCTGGACTAGGTGAATCAATCAATCTCAAAATTCAGCTCTCAAATCTTCTTCCCAGCGACAACCAACTTATTATTACGCTGCATGAGCCAGTTCTGAATGAACAGGACTTCTTACTTTCAACTACTGGAGAAAAGCTCGGTGGGGTTCTATCATCTGCGACAAGTAATATTTCTGAACTCGAAATATCTGAAGCTGGTTTAACAAACATCACTCTTCAAATCGCCGAAGATAACGAACCATTTGATCAATCTTTGATCCGGGCCGTTCGCCCCGGTGTCTATCCAATTTCATTGGAGCTTCGGACAAGCAGCCAGGAATTAGTTGACGGCCTCATTACTCACCTAATACGAGTACCAAGTAACGCAGATGAAATCGAACCTCTACAAATTATTTTGATCAATTCTCTTGATTTCAACGCAACTAAGTCATTTGACAAATCGGCAGTTTCTTGGTTTACAACCTTGCACAAGCACCAACAAGTACCAATGTCTCTCGTAGCACCTCCTCGATTCCTTAAAGACTTTCAGAACACTCCAACTTTTAAGTTATGGGAGCAAAATAATCAGTCCCACGAACTCATTCGCTCTTCATTTGTACCCATAGATGAAGCACTTCTTACTAATGCTGGCCTAGATACTGAAGCGGCTCTATTGATCGAAGAAGGGTTAGAAGCTCTTATCTCAATAGGATCAGTAGCACCTTCAACTCTCTGGATAGAAACTAACGACACAGATGTCAGCCAATTCGACACTCGTTGGGCAAGAGGCATTCGTCATGCCGTCCTATCATCAAAATCACTCGTCACAACTGACAATTTACACCCAAGACAACCTGTCGAGATTCGGTCTCAAAATTCATTAATGACAGCGCTGATAGTTGATGATTTGGCGCCGAGACAACTTAAAGATAGCCCCCATAGCGCCGCTCATAGACAACTATCGCACCTCGCTACCATAGCGTTGACACAACAATCGCCTAAATTTATAACCTTAGATATTAGTCCAGACGAAGCTGATTCAACATCTACTGACTACCTACTCGAAGGAATTGCTTCGCTGTTATTTATAGAACCTCTATTAGCAAGCGAAGCTATCGGAAAACCACTGGCAGTAACCGCAGCAGGAGTGCCGCTTCAATATCAAATAGAAAACAAAGATTCTGCAACAAGACAAGATTTTTCTGTATACAGAAAAGCTAAAACTCATCTCAATGCTTACCGATCAATGATTCGAGATGAAGATGCCAGTGACCATGATAATTTTTCTCAGGAGCTTCTCTATTCACTTTCCGATGATTTAAAGGAACTCGAACAACAAACTAAATGGCGAACAATTATTGACTATGTGAGACAACGAAGCAGTCTTCTGGATGCACCACCTGAAGAAACGATTCAAATGACATCTCGAAGCGCTGCAGTACCCTTTAGTTTCCAAAATCGGTCTAAGACTGCTTTGCGAGTTGAACTTAGGATAATTAGTGAAAAAATAACCGTCGAAGACTTTGATGACGGAGAAACGACGACCCTAGTACTTGAACCTGGAATTACAACCTACCGTTTTAACCTTCGATCGCTTTCATCAGGATCTTTTCCGATTAAAATTGAACTTCTTTCTCCAAACGGTTCACTCCTTATCAGCCAAACACAATCTGTAATAAGAGCCACCGCTCCAACCGGCGTCGGACTTGCCTTAACACTGGGAGCTGCACTATTTTTAGCCATCTGGTGGATTGTAGATAGTCGTCGGAGAAGATCATTTTGACTTCTGCCAAAGCAAGCGTTGCTGCCATTGCGATTTTTTTGTCACGTCTCTTCGGTTTAATCCGGGCTGCTCTAGTCACTAATGTCTTAGGAATTGGATTCGTTGGTGATGCTTTCGCTGCAGCCACGAAAATCCCTAACCTCCTACAAAATCTTCTCGGTGAGGGTGCTTTGTCCGCAGCTTTCATACCAGAATATTCAAAAAATGTCGAAGATGACCCAGTAACAGCCGGCCAAATAGCCGGTGCAATCGCATCCTTTCTTTTAGTGATTACTTCGCTATTAGTTGCCATAGGAGTTTTTGCCGCACGCCCGATAGCGCGTTGTATCGCCTGGGGTTTTGATCAGGACCGGCTCGATCTAACTGTTCAACTAATGCGGGTAATCACAATTGGCTCTGGAATTTTAGTTATGAGCTCATGGTGCCTCGGTATTTTAAATAGCCATCGAAAATTATTTTTGTCATACATTGCGCCAGTTATTTGGAACATGACACAGATCGTTGTGCTGATAACAGTCACACTTTCACATTGGACGCAACTATCCCAAGTACAAGCTCTTTCATGGGCCCTGGTAGTCGGTGCTCTTGCTCAACTACTTATACAACTGCCATCTACTCTTCGATCAAACCCACATATCCACTTTAATTTTCAATGGAAAACGGTTGGATCAAGGAAAGTCATCAAACGATTAGGACCCGCAATATTAGGACGAGGCGCGCTCCAAATTTCAGCGTTTATTGACTTGGCACTGGCTTCATTGTTAGGTGTTGGAGCCGCTGCAGCAATGGTCGCAGCACAGGCCTTATTTTTGTTACCTCTTTCATTACTAGGGACAAGCGTCGCAGCTGCAGAATTACCAGAGCTCAGTCGTACTAAAAATATTCAAGATTCAACAAATAGAATCTCTAAGCGTCTACCAGAAATGCTTTGGATAGCCGGAGCAATTATTGCGTTGTACCTGGTAGCCGGTAAAGCCTTAGCTGACACAATTTTTAATCTGGGGGGATTTCGCAACAAAATTCCTTCAGACGATTTAACACTGATTGCTATGACACTTGGGGCCTACTCGCTAGCAATCCCAGCTCTGCTGGGGTCTCGGCTACTACAAAACTTGCTATTCAGCACCGGCGACACAAGTACACCAGCAAAAATTGGGGTTAAAAGATTACTCGTATCTGCTCTAACTGGAATTTTTCTTATGTTTCAATTTGATCAGATAATGATTGTAGGAAATTCCATAATTGGCTTTGGCGACCTGTCGTTGCGTTTTTCTCCCATCCCTGATGCAGTTCGCTTAAACAACGAACTCCCAGCACGGCTTGGTGCAGTTGGGTTGGCTCTCGGAGCAACGTGTGGGGCCTGGTTTGAATTTTTTCACCTGAGGAAAATAGCTCTGATAAAGTCAGCGCGTAAACGACTCACTTCCTCCAATCTTCACCGCTATATCACTCCTTCACTGATAGCTAGCTTTACAGGTATTGGAATTCACCAAATTTCATTTCAAACTGCTTTGGTGCAAATAACAGTTACCGGTTCAGTCATGCTTCTAGTTCATTTTGTTACATCATTAGCAATCCGAACCCCTATTGCATTAGATATAGGTTCTAAAGTTAAAGTGCATTTAGGCTTTCAGTCAAAAGACCCCCCTCTATCACCAAGGGAAAAAGAAAAATTATGACGTCAGTGAAAATTATCACCGACAGTTCTTGTGACCTCCCGCAGGACATCGTCGATGATTTAGACATTGGTATAGTGCCCCTCAAAATTCGATTCGGTTCTGAGGAGTTTGTTGATCGTTTCGAATTGTCAACTGATTCTTTTTGGGAACGTTGCAAAGTATCTCAAGAGCTTCCCTCTACGGCAGCACCCTCGCCAGGAGCTTTTGAAGAAATGTATCGTCAAGCTGCAAACGATGGCCGATCAGGAGTAGTAACAGTCGTTTTGAGCGGTTCATTATCCGCTACGATCGAAGCAGCTGAGTCCGCAGCGCGCGCAGTAGTCGATCTTATTGATGTCACGGTAATAGACAGTCGAACCGTAACTCTTGGTTTAGGCTCACTAGTGATCCAAGCTGCAGAAGCTTCTATGCAAGGCCAAAGTGTCCTAGAAATAAGCACGATGATTTCTGAAGCTGCTACAAGAACCCAAGTACATGCAGCACTTGACACCCTTGAGAATTTACGTAAGAACGGTCGAATCGGAGCAGCTCAATCATTCCTCGGCTCAGTTCTATCAATAAAACCCCTAATCGAGGTTCGTAATGGTGTCGTTGAGCCAGCTGGAAAGCAACGAACAAGGTCTAAGGCAATGGCACATTTAATAAATTTAGTTGCTGACAATGCGTCCAATATAGAGCGAATTAGCATCATGCACGCTGCATGTGACGATATTGACACTTTCGGTTCTCAAGTCCAATCGTTGGTGACTTCAAAAGTAATAATTGGCGAAATTGGACCAGTAGTCGGAGCCCATGCTGGGCTTGGCACAATCGGCGTAGTTTTTCAGACAAATAACTAAAAATGGTTTTTTTATCCAAACGATATCGAATGGATAAAAAAATTGAGAACGGCCCCGTTGAGTCCTGGAGTGGACTTGATTTAACTCTCAACCGCCCAGTAACTATTCGCATAACCGATACAGAAACTGAGATTGGTCAGCGGTTAAGAATGCAGGCGCAGGCTCTCTCACGACTTGAACATCCTTCTCTTCTCCATATTTATGACTCAATTTCAACCTCTAATCAGTTTGCAATAATTACCGAGATTTTACCTTCACGTAATCTTTCGCAAGATCTGCAAGAACGAGGGCGTTTCTCCGCTTATGAGGCGGTGCAGCTTGTGATCCAAGTCAGTGAAGGCCTAGCTTCGCTTCACCAAGCGGGATTTGCTCACGGAGGCGTCGAAGCTCATCACATAGCGTTAAGAGAAGACAAAACTCCCGTAATAATTGTTGGCCCACCTACGGGAGACGCAGTTAAAATACCGGCGCGCCCATCAAACGACATATCTTCTCTAGGTAAATTATGTCATCTTCTGATCGTCGGAACTACTCCAACAATTGATGTGCACGGCCGCACAGCCATACATCCAACAGTACCTTCATCGCTTCAACCAATACTAAAAAAGGCCCTCTCAGATCAACCACCCTGGGGCAACAGTTCTGCATTGATTTTGGCTTTTCAATCTGTTCTTCATGACCTGAAAGAATTAGAATTTCAGGCAGATATTGGTAAAACATCTTATTTAGAAAGCGAAAAAACTTGGTTCGCACCGATTTTCGCCATTGTGTCTGCGGCTGTTCTTATTATCGGTATCGGGCTGCTCCTAGCCAAAACTGACTTAGCCCCGTCACTAGTTGACAATGTTAAACAGGTAGTCAGTGGTAGCAAGTCCTCAGATCAACAGGCAAATAACACTTTCTTTCCACCATTAGAGGACTTATCTCGTAATGAGCCATTACCTAAAAGTGCTCGCTTACCCATCATTGACATAATAGATTTTGACCCTGAAGGTGACGACCGACTTGAACATCCTGACAAAATAAAACGAATTAATGACGGTGATGCAAGTCGAGGATGGAATACGTCTCGATACAACTCACGCAAGTTTGGGGGTTTGAAAAGTGGAGTTGGATTAATAATTAAGCTTAGCAATAACCACCATATAGATTTAATTGAAGTTGGTGCCACGGCAATTAACTGGGGCTTCGAATTATACGCCATTAATGAATCTCCAGGCTCACTAATCGAATGGAGTTGGGGTTCGCCAATTACTTCGTTAGCGGAATTAAAAGGTATAACTAAAGTTAATTTCACTGATCTAACTGGTTCTACGCTTTTACTTTGGATAACCGACTTAGGAAATTCGCTTCCTGTTGGAGGCCATCGAGTCTCGATAAATGAAGTATCTGTTTATGGAAGACCAGTGAGCAATTAGTAGGACTCTGTTAAACCATCGGCGTCTTTACACATACGTCATAGCTATGTCGATAGAATCGTCGAGGTGGCCAATTCTGAAACTTCTGGAAAAGAAAGCAAGCAAGACTTGGGTTTTAACATCAAGGCAACTAATACTTTCGTTAATTTGATTGACAGCGTCAGAAATAAAACCACTGGCCCAATTTTAGGACTAGCTAGAGCTTGTGTTTATGGAGTGATGCTGGCTGTTTCAGCCAGCATCACTCTGATATTTTTAATTATAGGCTTGATACGACTCGTAAATATTGCGCTGCCAGGTTCAGTTTGGAGCGCTTATCTCACATTAGGCCTCGTATTTCACGTTGCGGGTGTTTTGCTATGGTCACGCCGAACTAGATAGAACTTATGAACTTTATTTTTACCATTAAAAAACTTCGGAGTATTGATCGTGTCTGAAATTCGCGACGTTGTAATTATTGGGAGCGGACCGGCAGGTTTAACAGCAGCTATTTATGCCGCCCGCGCAAGCCTTTCCCCACTAGTCATTGAAGGTGAACCATCTTCAACAAGTGACCAACCAGGCGGCCAGCTTATGCTGACTACGGACGTCGAGAATTTCCCAGGTTTCCCTGAAGGCATCATGGGACCTGAATTAATGAGTAATTTTCGGTCACAAGCACAAAGATTTGGTGCAAAATTCATAACAGAAAAAGTAACTGCCGTAAATTTCGAAAATCGCCCCTTCGAAATAAGCGTAGGTAACGACAAATACTTAACCAGATCAGTAATTATTTCTACTGGGGCTCAAAGCCTTATGTTAAATATCCCTAATGAGAGTCGGCTTATTGGTCATGGATTATCTACTTGTGCCACCTGTGATGGCTTTTTCTTCCGAGATCAGGAAATAGCAGTAGTGGGTGGTGGAGATAGCGCTATTGAAGAAGCTATTTTCTTGACACGCTTCGCTTCGAAAGTCTATTTAATTCATCGCCGTGACGAGTTAAGGGCTTCAAAGATTATGCAAGAGCGTGCTTTTCAGAACCCAAAACTCGAATTTCTTTGGAATAACGAAGTTGCCCAAATAAACGGCGATCAAAAGCTTGATGGAATTACTCTTAATAACACTATTACCTCTGAAAAATTAGATCTTAAAATTCAGGGACTTTTCATTGCTATTGGCCACAGACCAAACACCGACTTATTCAAAGGACATTTAGAGCTGAAAGACAACGGTTACCTTGTAACACTTCCTGATAGCAGTCGAACCGCTATTGATGGTGTATTTGCCTGTGGCGATGTACAAGATGACTATTACCGTCAAGCTATTACCGCAGCTGGGTCAGGATGTATGGCAGCAATAGATGCGGAACGGTGGTTAGAGGAACACGGCCACTAGATTTGCAATAATACAAAAACTTATCTATCACTCCGCAGCACTAAACCACACAGCAACTCTCTTACGGGTATGCTCCAGATCATACGAATTTAGGAGCATTGCATGGCAGCAGACATTAAAAATCTCGACGAGAGTACATTTGACGAGACTATCGGATCTTCTGAGACACCTGTGCTCGTGGATTTTTGGGCAGAGTGGTGTGGGCCGTGCAAAATGATTGCACCGATCTTAGAAGAAATCGCCACAGAAGAACAAGGTCTGAGTATCGCCAAAGTAAATGTCGATGAGAGCCCAGATCTGGCTCGCAGATACGGCATAATGAGTATTCCAGCTCTAATTCTATTTCAAAACGGCGAACCGGCAAAAACTATGGTTGGAGCAAAACCAAAAAGTGCTCTTCTCGAAGAGTTAGGTGAATTCCTATAGATTCTCTCCCATCAGTAAGTCCTTTTGGTGTCGGTGCATTCGGAAACCACGTACGAGACTTACAAAACCGTCTCCAAAAACTGAATTATGATCCTGGTCAAATCGACGGAAGTTTTGGCAACAAAACTGAGTCTTCTCTTCGCTCGTTCCAAAAACGCCGAGGAATAGACACAGATGGTATCTGTGGTCCAGAATCATGGTCCGAAATCGTTGAGGCTGGTTACTACTTGGGCAGTCGTTTGCTCTACCTACATGAACCCCCGCTACGAGGTGACGATGTCGCTGAAATGCAACAGTTACTAAGCACTCTCGGGTTTAAAAGTGGACATGTCAATGGAATACATACATCGAAAACTGCTGATGCAATAACTGATTTTCAACTTAACGCAGGGTTAACTGCAGACGGCATCTGCGGCACTCTTACTCTAGAAAGCCTAAGACGATACGGTAGTAACGTAAAACTTGGTGAGCTTGCATCTCTTCAGGAACGAAATCAATTTAACTCACTCGGCACTCAACTAAATGGCAAGAAAATTGTTTTAAGCGAAACTGGAGGTCTTGACGCCACGATCGCCTCCTTAAGAAGATCTCTTGGAGAGTTAGGCGCGAACGTTCTAACTATTCACCACCCAGATGCCTCCGCTCAAGCAACTCAAGCAAATACATACCGAGCAGACCTCTTCATAGCCTTAGAAGTAAGACACGACCGCCCATCAATTTGTCATTTCCAGGGTGAACATTATTTAAGTCCTGTCGGCTCACTCTTAGCTGAAAAGCTCGTGAATGAACTCAGCCAATACTTTCCCAACTTAGAAAACAAAGGAATGGCTCTCCGAATTTTACGGGAAACTCAAATGCCCACAGTTCTATGTCGCTTTAACTCAGCCAATACCCTTGTTCGAAGTAATCAGTTAATTGCTTCATCAATTTGTACTGCGATTAACAACGCCCTCGGGACAGGCTTTACAAGTTAATAAGTAATTTTAGTAAATATTCTTTATAACTTGTGGATAACTAACAAATATTATCTATCATCAACAACACTATTTCGGTAAAATAATATTATAGATACGTTCTAAATCACTTAGAGTGGCAAATGATATCTCTATTTTTCCCTTTTTTTGAGCATGATGAACGCTTACAGTGGTAGAAAAGTGTTCACTGAGTAGTCCTTCAACTTCTAAGAACGAAGCATTTTTTACAGCTCTCTCCTTTTTAGAGTTATCCACAGTTTTATCTACAGACTTCGCCAGTTTTTTTACTTCATTCTCAAGTTGTCGAACGGACCAAGCCTTCTTAATAGCTTGACGCGTTAAATTTTTCCGAACAAGTAGATCATCAATACCTAACAAGGCTCTACCGTGACCAGCAGACAATTCTCCGCTGACAATTGATTTCTGTGATTCTAAAGGAAGCTGCAACAGCCTTAGGGAATTAGTAATCGTTGCTCGTCCCTTGCTCAGCATTTCACCTAAGTCATTATGGGTAACACCAAAATCTTCAAGAAGTTGTTTAAATGCTGAGGCTTCTTCAATAGCGTTAAGATCTTGTCGATGAATATTTTCAACCAACGCCTGAACAAGCGTCCTCTCATCATCAGCTTCTTTCACAATTGCTGGAATAGTCGACAATCCTGCAAGTTGAGCAGCTCTCCAACGACGCTCTCCAGCAACTAGTTCAAAATAACCAGCAGGCTCTATAGCTCTAACAACTACAGGTTGCAAAACCCCAAACTCAACAATTGACGCTCTAAGAACTTCTAGTCCTTCGACATCGAAATGTTTACGTGGCTGCTGGCTATTTGCCTGAATTTTTAACAATTCAATTTCTCTATAAACATCTATATTAGATGCACTATTACTATCCCAGGACGAAACTTCTTTGTTTGCTAATTCGTTCTCATCACCGATATTTACTAATGGGATAGAGTTATCAATAACTTCCTCTGTATTTGGAATTAGAGCTTCCAAACCACGTCCTAAACCGCCAAGAGGTCGACTCATTGGTATATTCCTTTTCCATTATTCTTGAAACCTATAGTTTGTTTGGCTATTTCATTTGCTAACGCTTTATAAGCAATCGCCCCTTTACTTAAAGAATCATATTGGTTCACCGGCTGGCCATAACTTGGTGCCTCAGACAACCTCACGGATCTCGGAATGACTGTTTCCCGAACCTGATCAGGAAAATGACCTCGCACTTCATTAACAACTTGTTCAGCTAGCCGCGTTCGCGCATCAAACATCACTAGAACAATTGAAGACACAAAAAGATCTTTGTTTAAATTTTGTTGAATCAATTTCACATTATTTAAAAGTTGACCTAACCCTTCAAGGGCGTAATATTCACATTGAACGGGAATGACAACTTCTTCAGCCGCAGCAAGACCATTTATTGTTAAAATACCCAAGCTAGGTGGACAATCGATAATAACATAGTCGTAATTATTCTGGACTACAGCAATCGCATTACGTAGTCTCAACTCGCGACTAAATACTGACACCAGTTCAATTTCTGCTCCAGCTAAATCTAAATTAGATGGGACCACAAACAGCCGCTGCATAGGTGTCTCTAAAATTGTCTCCTCGATAGTTTTTTGGCCTAGAAGCACCTGGTACATCGATGAATAAAGGGTTCTAGGATCAATACCAACGCCAGTAGTAGCGTTTCCTTGAGGGTCTAAGTCGACTAACAGAGTCTTATAGCCAACTTCAGCAAGACATGACGCCACATTAACTGCGGTAGTTGTCTTACCAACTCCGCCCTTTTGATTAGCGACAGCTATAACTCGAGCCATCTAATCCCCATTCATACAGCGTTTAATAAAAATTACTGCCAACTCAAATAGACAAGTTGAAGTAAGCATTGATAATAACTATAGCTATGTTTCACGTGAAACATAGCACTGTTCAACATCAGGACTAAAGGTTGCACGTGAAACATCTAAGTGAACTCGCCAAAATTCAATAAAGTGGAGTTTTTGACACTTTCTTCCATGTTCGAGGTATGAAAGCTGGACATTCATTTCCAAGTAAAAGGGAGACGAATCTCGGTGGTCCTTCAAAATAATCTATTTCACTAAACCCTAATTCTAGTAAAGATTCCAACGGCCAGCGATCACTTGCCTCTATTGGAGGTTCACTCACAACAAGTTTTCCATTTCGCTTCAACAGACCTGCTGAACACTCTGCGACAATAGCCGGAGTTCCAAATGATCTACTAAAAATACCATCGAATTTTTCTCTGAATTTCTGCAAGTGAGCTAACTCTGTTACATCACCTAAAACAGCTTTCACTCGGTTTTGATACCCAAGGGTTTCTATCGCTGATTCAAGAAAACTTACCCTTTTCTCACCACGGTCAATTAAAACCATCTCAAGCTCAGGCACAATACTCGCGACAATCAAACCAGGTATCCCGCCGCCAGATCCTAAATCACACCAAAGCTCAGTAGGACTCAAACATGCTGCATCCAAATGCGCCTTTGAATGCTTCATGTACTGATCTATTGGTTCAAGACCAATGAATCCCAATGCTTGAGCACGCGTCAGAACTTCAACAAGTTTTGACACTAGTTACTTTGTTTTCAAGCTTTTGAAGGAATAAGAACCACTCGACGACGTGGTTCGTCGCCGACCGAAATAGTCGATATTCCCTCTATTTCATTTGCTGTATCGTGAACAACTTTTCGATCCGCGGCGTTCATGGTCTCAAGACCTCTTTCAACACCGTCTCCGAGCACTGACTTGGCTAATTCTTGAACATAAGCTTGCAGTACTTCTCGTCGACGCTGTCTGAAACCAGCAACATCCACTCGAATACGAGCACGATTAGCACCAGGTAATCGGCGCTGAAGCATCGTCTTAGTGACTTCATGTAACGCCACTAAATGACTACCACGGGGACCAATCAAAGCTCCTAAAGCTGTTTTCTCTCCAGCTAAATTAACTTCAAAGCTATCATCATCAGCTGATACGTTCTCTGCAGATGCCTGAAGGCCAAAAGATTTGGCTAGACCTTCTAAGAATTCACCAACCATTTTCTGTTGTTCTTCTACTGTTATTTCACTACTCATCGCAGTCTCCTGCTTGTTAAACGGGGTAATTTATCCCCTACTGGGCGATTTTACGTGTTCTACTTTTAGTTGTTACTGAATCACTATTAGAAACATCAGATTTTCCACTAACTGTCATATTCGTCTTTTTTGGGATGTTGTTTGAATAAATTGACTTAGAACCATCATTATTCTTTGATGAATTATCACTTAAGGTCCTTTTCCGCCTAACTACTCCATCACTATCATTAGTTTTATTTAAATCTTCTAATTTTACAGATTCCTGATTAATAGTTCTAGACCGAGACACTGTCTGCGTATTTACTTTTCTTGTTTTATTCTGGTTTTTAATCGAAGACTGGTTTTGATTTTTAGCTTTCCTAATATCTGAGGGCTTTTTTATATGAGAGGCTTTAGCAGGCCCATTAGATTTAGTTTTTTTAGCCTCATAACGATTTTTCTTCCCTTTATATACCCGCTCTAATTTTTGTGGCGGTGTTAAAGGTTTTAATCTTGCCCTAATTTGAGCAGGAGTTCGTCTAAAACTAAACAAAGATTTCTTAGCCTCTGAGATTGTCTCAAACTCTGCATCCTCAATCGTCACAGACAATTGTTCTAAAGCTATTTCCTGTGCCTCTTCAACCGTGTCCCCCGACGTTAAAATCCAATCCATTGCTATTACTTTCGTTTTTTCCGGGTACGCCCATCACCTGATGTACGTTTACTTTGAATTGACTGAGGCTTCTTCGCCTCACCTTTTTTAGTTGTTTCTGTTCTGGTCCGAGATCGCTGTTTTTTAGGCAAATTCTCATTACTCTTTTGCCTCTTTTTACTACGCTCGGCTCGCTCATCTCTGCGCGACTCTTCCGCGGCCAAAGCTTTATTCGACTTACGATTTTTAATTTCTTTGGGGGTTATTTCAACAGGATCAATTTCCTCAACATCAATTGGATCGTCTTTCCCGTCAGAAGTTGATGCTAACATTACGGGCTTCATCGTCGCGTGAATAAAGGCTTGTTGCCCAATTCGGTAAAGACTTGAAGCTATAAAATAGATCCCTAAAGCTGCCGGAACCATGAAAGCAAACACCGGAAGCATGTATGGCATAATCTTCATCAACATTTCCATCTGTTGATTTGTAGATGGTGCATTTCCTCGCCGCGACTTCATTTGCTTTTGTTGGAACCATGACAAAATAAATGTGACGCCCACTAAAAGTAAATAAGGAAGAGATTCAACAAAATCTATCTTAAGTACATCAACAGCTCGCCTTGATAAATCAACTCCAAATGAAACCATTTGGCCAGCTTCTTCAACCAAATCAACATATAAATCTGATTCCTTATCAAGGTACTTAGGATCTGGTTCTCCGTTTGAACCAACATGGGCAAGACCATTAATAACTCTATAGAGTACAAAAAATACCGGTAACTGAACTAATGATGGTAGACACCCGCCTAACGGGCTAACGCCGTTTTTGGAATAAAGCGCCATCATTTCTTCGTTTAGTTTCTGACGATCATTTTTGTTACGTGTTTGAATCCGTTTTAGTTCTGGCTGTAATTCCTGCATTCTCATCATCGAACGCGTACCTTTGAGCGTTAACGGTGTAAATACAAGCATTATTATCAAAGTAAGAAGACTTATTGATAATGAATAGTCGCTAGTTATTGCATAAAACCAGGCTAAAACACCGGCTATTACATCAAACATGAGTTCTCAGTTCTAGTTACTCGGGCAGGCACAGGATCAAAGCCCTTTCCCCCCCACGGATGACAACGTCCAATTCGACGTAAAGAAAGAACAGAGCCCTTCAATGATCCATGTATATTTATAGAATCATATGCATATTCTGAACAGGTTGGTATAAATCGGCATACGGGAGTGCGGCTTCTCGGGAAAAATCTATAAAATTTTATGAAACCTACAAGGATTTTTTTTATAGGAGAATTGTCGCCAGCTATTTTAAAACACTTCATTAGACGTTCTCAGCTCTCGCTAAAAGTAGCGACATGTCCTCACAAATTTGCGAATACGTTATTGATCGAGCGTTACGACGGCTACCAATTAAATATCTGCCCGTCCTAATACTCATACCTTTATCATTCAAACAACTTTTTATACGTCTCCTAAGAAGATTTCTGTAAACTGCATTTCCTATTTTGCGGTTAAAAGCAAACGCAACGCGAGGGTTGGAAATGTTTGGATCTGGAGCAAACATCATCCAAAGAATTGGCCCGTTAAGCCGTTTCCCCTGGCTTATAGCTGCAAAATCAGCCTTTAGACTACATCTATCGATCAAGCGCTAAGTCTCTGACGACCTTTAAGGCGTCTTCCTTTTACGATAGATCGCCCCGCCTTAGTTGACATTCGATGACGAAACCCGTGTTTACGGGATCTTCGACGGGTATTAGGTTGAAAGGTACGTTTCATAATTCGGCCTCCAAATCGGCCGTAAAGACGAAGCTGCCTTCATTGAACCGAATAAGTAACCGAGCCTGAGTGGTCAACGATCTCTGCCGCTACCAGGTCCAGTTAATTCTTATTAAGCTCAAGAAAACAATTTCGAGATTTTTAGGACACTTTAGTGGCAGGTCCAAGACCAAACCACACACACGCCTAATCTTAGAGGGATTTGTCTAACAAATGAAATTTAAACAAGGAATGCTGTATTCCTCGCGCGGAGCGTGCTTAATACGAATATAAAAGTGCCATAAAACTACTAAAAGTGATAATTTGGCATTAACTAGTCACTCAGTGCTAGGTTCCACAACACTAGATCCTGATTAGTTAGGGGTTTTACACAGCAGCCACAGGTTTTCCACATGTGCTCATTTGTGTTCTATTTTGATTGGTGTTCGATTAATGAATGAAAATACTAACTCTAATAAAGACATACAGAGTATCTGGGCTACTTGTAGAGGACTTTTACGTAGTCAAGTTTCTGAAGCCGTGTGGTTGACATCTTTTCGCGATCTTCTGGTATCCGAAATAAGTAGCCAAAAAACGGTCCTTATTGCACCCAGTGCTGTAATTCGTGATCGCGTTATGAACAGGTATCTTCCTATGGTCCAAGCTGCTCTATATGAAGCAGGAGCTCAAAGCACAAATATTCAAATTGATGTAACGACAGCAACTACCGCAACAAGCGATGATAAATATGTCGATACCACAATTGTTATCACTCCAGATGGATCAGATCTACAAGATCGGTTAGAACATGTTACACCTACTCCGCCATTACCTAGTAATCGTTCTTACACCGACACTATAAATTCCCGTTACACTTTCGATTCGTTTGTAACTGGAACCAGCAATAGATTTGCACATGCAGCAGCATTAGCAGTTGCTGAAACCCCAGGACGTAGCTATAACCCATTATTTATTCATGGAAGTGCCGGCCTTGGTAAGACTCACCTTCTGCAAGGAATAGTTCATTACATTCACAACACATACCCAAATTACAAAGCTCGATATGTCTCGACCGAGACCTTTTTAAATGAGTTTGTTGAAGCTATTAAAACATCTACGACAAGTACCTTTAAACGCAGATACCGAGATATTGACGTTCTTCTTATTGATGACATTCAATTCATGGAAGGTAAAGAAGGTTTACAAGAAGAATTTTTCCACACTTTTAATTCATTACACGGAGCTGGACGCCAGGTAGTTCTGTCATCAGATCGTCCACCGAGAAACATTGCAACTTTAGAAGATCGGCTCAGGAGTCGTTTTGAATGGGGACTTATAACTGATATTCAGCCACCAGATATTGAGACCAGATTAGCGATTTTAAGGAAAAAAACAGAGTCTCAACAAACTAATGTCCCTGATGATGTTCTTGAATTTATAGCAAGTCTAATAACCAACAATATTCGGGAGTTGGAAGGTGCTTTGATCAGGGTAAGCGCATATGCATCACTAACACAAGAACCACTTACTAGTGACTTAGCAAAGCGAGTTCTCGGAGACATAGGATCAGGGAGAGACTCTCGTCCGATTACGCCTGGCGTAATTATGGATGCAACTTCTGAAATGTTTGGGTATGAACTCGAAGAACTTAAGGGTAAAAGACGCCATAGAAGCCTTGTTCAAGCTCGTCAAATAAGTATGTACGTCGTTCGGGAGTTAACCGATTTAAGCTATCCAGCTATTGCTAGAGAATTTGGTGGAAGAGATCACACCACGGTTATGCACGCAGTAGAAAAAGTCGGCAAGCAGATGGCTGAGCGGCGACAGGTTTATGATCAAGTGAGTGCCTTAATATCAGACATTAAATCTAATAGACCATAAAGTTATAATGCAAGGAGAACCAGTGGACAATAATGTGTGTTTACTTGTGGATAATATGCACTCGTACACAACCATTATCACCTATAGGCTTTACCCAAAATTCCTTGTGGACACCTGTGCAGAGTAGTGTTGACAAGTAAATGATGCTTGACCTGCACTTATAGGTACTTCTCCACAATCCACAAGCCTTATTGCTACTACTAAATATTTATATCTATTGATAGAAAGGTAATGACATGAAGTTTCGATGTGAACGCGATGCTCTTGTCGATCAACTAACGGCCAGCAGCAGGGCTGTCAGTAATCGTGGTGGTGCTCTTCCGGTACTGACTGGTGTATTTTTATCAGCAGAAAATGACATGTTAACAATTACTGGCAGTGATCTGGATTTAACAGTCCGTGCAAGTCTTCCTGTGACTGTTATCAATGAAGGTAGAGCGATAGTGCCAGCGCGGTTAATTGTTGATATCGTCCGGTCGCTCGATTCAGGGGCTGTTGAAATTTCCATTCAAGGAGACGAGGCAAAAATTTCAGGTGGTAGATCAAACTTCGCTCTGCGGACTCTACCCGTGGATGATTTTCCAATATTGCCCGAACCATCTGGTAATAAAGTGACTGTTACCTCGGAGGCATTATCATATGGACTTCGTCAAGTAGTAATGGCTGCAAGTGGTGATGATGCTCGCCCGATACTTACAGGAGTACTGCTTTCGGCTGAAGAAGGCGGGCTACGTTTAGTTGCAACCGATTCTTACAGGTTGGCAGTCCGTGATTTACCAGACGCGACAGTTCTAAATGAAGGACAAAAGGTTTTAGTTCCATCTAGAGCATTAAATGAATTAATCCGTATTCTGGGTGATGCTGATGAAGTGGTAGTTCGTCTTGGGGATAGAGACGTGACGTTTGATGTAGTAACAGATACCGGTTCTGTTCAAGTCACTACAAGGCTAATTGAAGGGGAATTCCCTAATTATCGTCAACTGATTCCAAGCTCATATCCGAACCAAGTCGTGGTAGCTAGAGAACCACTGCTTGAAGCTGTGAGGAGAGTAAAATTGATGGCGAGAGAAGCAACACCTCTTCGTATCACTCAAAAACTTAATGTCTTAGAACTCATGGCAATTACTCAAGATGTCGGACAAGCTCATGAGGAAGTAGACGCCAAATATGACGGTGAAGAATTAACTGTTGCATTTAATGCTGAATATCTCATTCAAGGCCTAGAAGCAGCCACGGGCGATGAAGTTGTTCTGGAAACTTTAGACGCGTTAAAACCTGCAGTATTAAGATCAAATAGCGGCGGAGACTTTTTATATCTTCTTATGCCAGTACGAGTTTCTTAGTAGAAATAGTTGGACAACTATGATTGTCAGTCAACTGTGGCTTATAGATTTTCGCAACCATGTGTCTACCGAACTGGAACTTCATCCAGGTGTAACTCTAATAACCGGCCAAAATGGTCATGGGAAAACAAATCTTTTAGAAGGTTTATCTCTGTTAAATGGGCATAAATCTTTTAGGGGAGCAAGTTCAGAATCATTAGTTAAAAGCGGCTGTGAATTTGCAGTAATTCGTGCGCAAATAGTTCGTCATGATCGTGAACACTTGATAGAAATGAAGATTGTTGCTTCTGGGAGATCACGGGTTCAACTTAATCGGCAAGCGGTTAAAAGATTTAAAGATTTGTCGGACACCGTAAGCATTGTTGTCTTTAGCCCTGACGATTTGGAACTTATTAAAGGCTCCCCGGGAATAAGAAGAAATTATATAGATGAAATTTTATTAAGTTGTGACAAAAAATATCGTCTAGTGAAGACAAATTTTGATCGAGTTATAAAGCAAAGAAATAATTTGTTAAAACAGGGCCGGGGACGACTAACAAAAGATTTAGAAGCATCTTTGTCTATTTGGAATTCACAATTTGTTGAACTTAGTAAAGTTATTAGTAAGAGTAGGACTGAATTGGTTCGCGATATTGAACCTTTAGTAGATACGTTTTATTCTCAAGTTGCAGGTAAAGAAGAGCAAGTTAAGTTCAGATATGAAACAACATGGATGGATAAGGGATTAGACAAAGCACTTCATGAGGTAAAGCACGAAGAATTGCGACGAGGCACGACGTTGGTGGGACCCCATCGAGATGATGTGATAATTGATCTTAATAAATTAGTTTCCCGTACACATTCGTCGCAAGGAGAACAAAGAAGCCTTGCACTGGCGCTTCGGTTGTCTGAACACAGCTATGTGGCACAAAAAATTAATGATTCACCTCTTATCCTTCTTGATGATGTTTTTTCTGAGCTCGATGAAGGACGTAGTAAGAGGTTAGTTGAGTGCTTACCAAGTGCGCAGATCATTTTGACATCAGCAACTGGAACTATTCCAGTAGGTATCAATCCTGGGAAAATACTTAAAGTTTTGAATGGCAATGTAAGTTTAAGTGAAGATGGATAACCAACAAGTCAGAAATATTGCTGATTCAATCAAAAGGGTTATCGATGGACTAGGGCCAAATTCAGAAATATTGGAAGTTCATAGTCATTGGGAAGAAGTAGTCGGAAAAACAATAGCCGAACACTGTGCTCCTAAAAAGCTTGAGCAAAATGTTCTGTTAGTTGAAGTTGACCACCCCGGCTGGTCAACAGAGATTAGATATTTGGAGTCTGATTTACTAGAGCGGTTGAACAAAAAAATTCCAAAACTAGATGTGTCTGAAATAAAAGTTCGTGTGAGGAGTAAATGATTTAGATCTTTCCTCATATACCCTAGTGAGAAGCCCATAGAACAGACCCAACATAGCTCTCGAACCCCCCCTAAGAATGATACAATAAGGGCTAGAAAAGGGGTTCAGTGACCGACGCAACATACCAAGCCAGCGATATACAAGTACTCGAAGGCTTGGAGGCAGTCCGTAAACGCCCAGGTATGTACATAGGGTCCACAGGGGCGGCTGGCCTTCACCATTTAGTCTATGAAGTCGTAGATAATGCTGTGGATGAGGCTATGGCCGGCCATTGTGACACTATTAATATTACGATTTTAAAAAATGGTCTTTGTCGAGTTGTTGATAATGGACGAGGAATACCCGTTGGGCCACATCCTAAATTCCCGGATAAATCTGCTGCGGAGGTTGTGTTAACGGTTTTACATGCTGGGGGTAAATTTGGTGGGGGAGGCTATAAAGTTTCCGGCGGACTACACGGTGTAGGTGTTTCAGTTGTCAACGCATTATCGACTCATCTAGACCTAGAAATAGACCGCGATGGACGACACTGGAAACAAGAATTTCGTAATGGGGGAGAACCATACACAAAGTTAATCGATATTGATGTAGCTCCGGGGAATAGAACTGGGACAACCGTAACGTTTGCTCCTGATCCGAATATTTTTGATCATGTTGAATTCAGATCGCAAACACTGATTGAACGTTTCCAAATGATGGCCTTTTTAAATGCCGGACTGCGCATTAATTTTGATGACGAACGTATAGAACAAGCTGCGCATTATGAATTTCATTATGAAGGTGGAATTCGAGACTTTGTTCGTTACATAAATGAATCTAAAGAAGCCTTATTTGAAGAAGTAGGGTTCTTATCTGCCGAAGAAAGTGGTGACGAAGTTCAAATAGCCTTTCAATGGAACACTGGATATAACTTAGATGGGATTCATAGCTTTGCTAATGGGATTAACACTATCGAGGGTGGGATGCATGAAGAAGGTTTTAGAACTGCGTTGACGGCAACTGTTAATAGATATGGAAGAGCTAAAAAATTATTCAAGGAAAAAGATGAAAACCTTCAAGGAGATGATATCCGAGAGGGGCTCACTGCGATAGTTAGTGTTCGTTTACAGGAACCTCAATTCGAAGGCCAAACAAAAGCGAAGCTTGGCAATACTTCGATGAGAAGCCTTGTGCAGAAGGCTACCAATGAGGCCTTAGCTGAATGGTTCGAAGAACATCCCAGTGAAGCCAAAAGAATGATTTCAAAAGCAGTCGATGCTCGAAGAGCTAGAATTGCTGCTCAAAAAGCTAAAAATACAGTGCGTAAATCTGCATTAGATGGAGCTGGACTGCCAGGCAAGCTTACTGACTGTTCTTCTGGCAATCCAGCTGAGACTGAGTTGTACATCGTTGAAGGAGATTCTGCAGGTGGTTCTGCTAAAGATGCCCGTGACCCTAGGACAATGGCGATTTTGCCAATTAGGGGAAAAATTTTAAATGTTGAGCGAGCACGTCTTGAAAAAATGTATAAAAACACGGAGGTTCAGGCATTAATTTCAGCAATTGGTGCGGGTGTTGGTGAAGATGTATTTGATCCGGCAAAAATTAGGTACGGAAAAGTAGTTCTTCTCTGTGATGCTGATGTTGATGGAAGTCACATAAGAACCTTATTGTTAACTTTTTTCTACCGTCAGATGAAAGAGCTTGTTACTCGGGGTCATGTGTACATTGCACAGCCTCCGCTCTATTCAACGAAAGTTGGTAGTGACACTATTTATCTCAAAGATGATCGTGCAAAAGATAAATTCTTAACCGATCGTCCGAATCATAAAAATGATTTTCAACGACTCAAAGGCCTTGGGGAAATGGACTCCATCGAACTTTGGGATACAACCATGGATCCTGAGCAGCGAACATTGCTTCAAGTAACAGTAAATGAAGCAGCTACAGCTGACACGATCTTCAGCGGTTTAATGGGTGACGTCGTAGAAAAGCGCAAGATTTTTATTCAAAATAATGCTCACGACGTTCGATTTTTAGATATTTAAAGGTTTTTCATGACTGATGTTCCGCCAAATGACGACACTACACCTCTACGTATTGACGTTGAGCCAATTGAGATACAACAAGAAATGGAGCAATCTTTTCTTGAATATGCAATGTCAGTTATCACTGCCCGGGCACTGCCCGATGCCAGAGATGGGTTAAAACCCGTTCACCGTAGAATTCTTTGGTCAATGTTTTCAACTGGAATGAGGCCCGAGCGACCGCATAAAAAATGCGCAAGTGTCGTCGGGGACTGTATCGCTAATTATCACCCACATGGAGACAGTGCCATATACGAGGCAATGGTCCGAATGGGTCAAACGTTTAGTTTAGCCAACACACTTGTCGATCCTCATGGAAATTTCGGGTCCCCAAGTGACCCACCTGCTGCTTACAGATACACCGAATGCAGGTTGACTCCTTTAGCTATGAAGATGGTTGAAAGTATCGACGAAGATACGGTTGATTTAGTACCTAACTTCGATGGTTCAGCAGAAGAACCGGTAGTGATGCCTTCAAGATTTCCAAATTTGTTGGTGAATGGAAGCCAAGGAATAGCTGTCGGAATGGCGACTAATATTCCAACTCATAACATCACGGAAGTTATCGATGCGACTCTTTATTTAATAGATAATCCTGAGGCCTCTGTAGCTGATCTGATGGAATTCGTTCTTGGTCCAGATTTTCCAACTGGCGGATTGATTATGGGGAAGGCTGGACTTACTCAGGCTTTTAATACCGGACGAGGATCAATTCGAATTCGCGCTAAAGCGGAGATTGTCGACGAGGGTAAAAATAATCGAATAATTGTTACTGAAATTCCTTACCAAACTTCGGTAGAAGGAATTGAAGAAAAAATTGCAGATGCAGTAGATCGTAAGGTAATCGAAGGAATTCGTGAATTACGAAACGAGTCCGCTAAAGGGAAAACTAGATTCGTTGTTGAGTTAAAAAAAGATGCGCCGGCAAATGTAGTTCTCAATAACTTATACAAACATTCACCTCTTCAAAGTAGTTTCGCAGTGAATATGGTTGCTCTTGTCGACGGAATTCCTAGAACTTTGAACCTTCGAGATGCCTTAGTTGCGTATGTGGACCATCAAAGAGATGTAGTCACACGTAGATCTGAGTACCGTCTTAGCCAAGCAAAGGATCGTGCCCATATTGTTGAAGGCTTAATACGAGCACTTGATCTAATCGATGAAATTATTGCGTTAGTTCGTAATAGTGATGATCGAGCTTCTGCTCTAATTGGTTTGCAGGCAGAACCTTTTTCATTTACTGATCGTCAGTCCAATCATATTCTTGACATGCAACTTGGCAGATTAACGCGACTCGGTAGAACTCGTTTAGAAGAAGAATTGATGGAGTTAACGAACAGAATTGCTGATTTAGAATCCATTTTGGGAGATGAAAATAAGCTTCGTTTGGTTATCAAAGAAGAGTTATTAGAGGTCCGAGCAGAACATGATACTCCAAGAAGAAGCCAGATTACTTTCGATATGGGTGATATGGAAATTGAAGATCTTATCGACGATGTACCAGTAGTAATTACATTAAGTAAGGGCGGCTACATAAAGGCTGTCGCTTCAGAAACATTTAAAACACAGGGTCGCGGTGGTCGCGGTGTGCAGGGTGCTCGTTTAAAGGAAGATGATTTACTGGTTAAAGTTTTGACAACAAGTGTGCATTCGTATCTTTTATTTTTTAGTAACAAAGGAAAGGTTTATCGCTTAAAGGCGTATCAGGTTCCTGTAATGGAACGAACTGCTCGTGGCACAGCGTTAGTTAACTTGCTTCAGTTAGATTCTGACGAATTTATCGAAGCTGTTATTGATGCGCGCGAGTTTGACGATCAGCATTACTTAATGTTCGTTACGCGTAATGGCACGGTTAAAAAAACTGCCCTTAGTGAGTATGACAAGAGTAGAACTAATGGCTTGATAGCAATAAACCTTAGTGAAGATGATGAGTTAGTCCGAGTTGTTGAAACAACAGGTGAGGATGACATTTTCATGATTTCTAAAGATGGGCAAACAATTAGGTTTTCAGAATCGGCAGTTCGCCCGATGGGGCGTACAGCTGGTGGCGTTCGGGGTATGAAGTTGAGAGGTACAGACGTCGTCGTTGCTGCTGTTGCCGCAAATCATATTGATAGTCGACAGTTGTTGATTGTTACAGAAGGTGGCTTTGGTAAGAGGACTGATTTAGTTCATTATCCTCGTAAAGGCAGAGGGACTATGGGAGTGCGGGGCATAAAATTAACTGAAGCCCGAGGGGCAGCCGTAGTTGCAGCACGTTTGGTGGATGTTACTGATCAGATAATCTTAGTGTCATCTGGTGGTGTGTTGATTCGGACTTCGGTTGAGCAAGTTGCTCAACAAGGAAGAGATGCATCAGGAGTCCGAGTTATGAGCCTGGGAGCGGAAGAGTCGGTTGCTGCTCTAGCTCCTGTCACAGTCGAAGATGATGAAGATATCGAACTTGTTGAGAATGATATTCTTGCAGTTAGTGAGGAAGGCAACTAGGAGTGTTATTGCTAGGTGTTGCTTAGATCGGACATATTGACACGCAAGGGTGAAATAATTTTTGTGAACATAAAAATATTAAATCCGACACCGATATTAAAGTAGATAGCCCATGGGTAAGAAGATAGAAAATATGAGTGGTAGGGCTAAAAATTTCTCATCACGTTTTAAGTTCAAAGTAAATTTGAATCCAAAAGAAAAAGCTGTGAGAAGGCCAGCCGTTTCTGCAAGAAATAATGATTTTATATCTGATTTTGCCACTGTTGAGCCAGTAGCAGCGGAGAAAATAAATCAGGTTGAATCGTTAGAGTCAGACGTTAATGAACGTACGGCGATAAGCACTTCAAACAGTAAGCCCAATGTTTTAGAAGTTCCTACAAATTTAGAGAAATCTTTGAAAGATGAGAACTATAAATCACAAAGTTGGTTGAGCCGCCGGAGAGCAAAAGTAAAAAGAACTCGAAGGACTATCCGACATATAGATCCATGGTCTGTATTTAAAATTTCTTTAATCTTGTATGCGTGTCTATACGGAGCACTTGTGGTTGCAGGAACTGTTTTGTGGTCAATTATTGTCAGATCAGGTGTGGTAACTGATATTGAGGGTTTCGTCGCAGAAGTGGGTTCGTATGAAGTTTGGGAAATAAATGGTGAAGAGATATTTAGTCGTGCAACAGTAGTCGGAGCAATACTCCTCGCTGCTGCGGTGGTGTTTAATGTCGTCTTAACTATTATCTTTAATCTTATTAGTGACCTTGTTGGAGGGGTAAGGCTTACGATACTTGAAGAAGATGAACCAGTAGAAAGATAAATAGTTCAGAATGAATCCGATCTTTGAGTTGGTCTTGACCTTTAATCGCCGGTACGATCATCTGTTCACCGGGGCTATAGCTCAGTTGGTTAGAGCGCACCCCTGATAAGGGTGAGGTCGCTGGTTCAACTCCAGCTAGCCCCACATTCCGGATTCTGATTAATCGGTGGATAGAGTTGTCTTTTTCTAAACGAGTGTCGCAGTGAGTGCTATACGGAGAGCAATTTTAGCAGTAACGGTGGGAGCTATGGTGGCCACAGTGTTGCGTGTAAAAGGTTCTGGTGGGGTGCCTCCAAGGCATGGTAGTTGGCGCCAATTAAGTGGTCCGGATCTGCGCTGATATGTCTACTATTGCCATAATTGGTGCAGGTACTGTAGGTATTCGCGTTGCGCGCCAACTGGCGGCTGCTGATGAAATAGATAAGTTAATTTTAGGTACTAGACACCCTCTAAGAATTAAATCATTGAGTCGTCAACTATTAGACGTGGATGTTGAGGTGATAGCGCCAGGTCGGCTGCCGGACGTGGATACAGTGGTGTTGGCTCTGCCGCCAGGAGGACATGCAAAAATTGCTGAAGAAGCTGTTTCACAAGGTGCCCATGTAGTTTCTGTCTCAGACTCAGTTTCTGACATCCAAGAATTGTTAGAACTTAATAGTGCGGCTGAAAAAGCGGGCAAGTCTGTCATCGTGGGTGCTGGTTTTTCTCCTGGGTTGAGTTGCTTAATTGCTCGCCATGCCACTTCATTGCTTGATCAAGTAGACGAGGTGCATATCGCAAGAATGGGAACCGGAGGTCCGGCGTGCCAGCGGCAGCTGCATAGAGCTCGAACAAAAGAAGCAATTGATTGGAATGATGGTCATTGGAGAAAGAGACCTGGTGGTTCTGGAAGAGAATTGGTGTGGTTTCCTGATCCGTTAGGGGCGAGAGATTGTTACAGAGCTGCTCTTGCGGATGCGATTCTCTTAGTGCCAGCTATGCCGGACGTGCAACGAATTACTTCTCGGATTGCAGCGACTCGACGAGATCGTTTGACAGGCTGGCTTCCAATGTTGCGTCGGCCCCACGTTGATGGTGGTCCTGGCGCGCTAAGAATAGAAGTGCGCGGAAAAGTTGGTCAAAGATATCAAACTGAAGTTTTAGGTGTGATTGATCAGCCCAGTGCTGCTGCAGCTTGTGTATCGGCGTTAGCAGCCGAATGGGTTTCGCATGATAATTTACCGAGGGGGGTTTGGGGCCTTGGCATGCTCGATGACCCGTTGCCTTGGCTAAAAGAACTTTCGCTTCGAGGAGTTCAAGCAGCTACGTATGAAGGTGTATCGAATCGGTGATTAATCGAAAATATTTCATGCAAGGCTAATGGGAATGTGGCACGTCAGGGGATGATTTAATGAACATTATTGCCGCAATACCAAGTCCGTCATTTGATTCAATTGCGTTGGGGCCTTTTAATTTGCGTTTGTACGGCGTCGCGATAGCGGTGGGTGTGTTAGTTGCCATATGGATCGCAGAGCGCCGATATCAAGCGTTAGGGGGTGAGGCGGGCGTGGTGCAGCGTATGGCCGGGTGGGTCATACCAGGGGGGATAGTAGGAGCGCGGTTATATCACGTGCTGACAGATTTTGATCGGTTTGATGGAAACTTGGCAGCGATTCCACAAGTTTGGAAAGGAGGTCTCGGAATTTGGGGTGGGGTGATAGGTGGAACTCTAGGAGCTCTGATATTACTGAAAAAAGAGGGCGAAGATATTCCAGGTATGTTTCACGCTACAGCCGCTGCAATTCCTGTTGGACAAGCAATTGGGCGTCTGGGGAACTGGTTTAATCAGGAGTTATTTGGGCGTCCGAGCGAGTTACCCTGGGCATTAGAAATAGAAGCAAGTTACAGGCCTGATCGCTACATAAATTTTGCGACATTCCACCCGACGTTTTTATATGAAGCAGTTTGGAATTTGTGTCTTGCTGTATTTATAGCGTTCATTGCACCAAAAATTTTCACAACGCTTCGCACGGGTTATATGTGGGCCGTTTATGTGTTTGGCTACACCTTAGGGAGGTTATGGATCGAGTTATTACGATCGGATGATGCTACTGAAATTTTTGGGGTGCGAATTAATGTCTGGACGTCCTTAATTGTTATTTCTATTTCTTGTGTAACTATTATCTATCAGGTTAGGAAAGATCCAAAAGGTCATCGAAATTCGTCGGATGTTGTTCCACACTTGGACTAAGGGTTAGTTCTAGTCTCAACCTCTTATTTTGTGGGAGTGAACTCATAATGCGAATTTTGGTTTCCGGTCATGGCGCTAACATTTTAGGAGATTATTTACAAAATGAAGTGGTTGAACCTCTCAGATTTTTAGGGCATGAGGTTTTAGTTGTTGAGCTAACAGAGACTAAGGTACAGAAGGCTCTACACAGATTCTTTCCGGATATTTTAGTTGTTATTCCATCAAATGAAGTGATTACTGGGGCTCGCATTAGAGCCTTGACGGTAGAAACAGAAACGATTGCAATCTGCCTGCATCCCGGTGGCCGTTATTCCGGGACAAGCACTTCATTGAATGATTTAGAAGAAGATCTACGTGAATATGACTTTGTATTTGTTCCTGAAGAAGATGTTTATGAGGAATATAAAAATATAGGTGGTTATCGTTTAAGTTTATTGAAGCCTTCAGTTCACCCGCCTTCTTTGGTACCTGCTGTTGTGTCCGAACGTCGGGGAATTGTTTGTGTTGGTGACGCTGATCCAATCAATGTTCAGGTCGTATTGGAGTTGCAAGGAACAGAAGAAGTAACTGTCCTGGGTGAAGGATGGGAAGATCTGCCATTGGATATAAATTACGAGGTAGCGCTGCCAATAGCTGAGCGTGGAACGTTATTTGCCGGTGCGAAAATTGTAGTTGAGTTAGCACCGTCTCTTAAGCAGCAGAGCATAACTAGAAGATCGCATTCTGAAATGGGAGTATCTTCGTTTGTCCTCGAAGCAGCAGCTGTTTGTACTGCTTCAGTAGTCTTCCAGCGACCGGGCATAGGTGAGCACTTCGATATTGAAAATGAGGTGTTTATCTATTGTGGGAATGACGATTTAGCTCCCTTATTACCTATGTTACTTGCCTCAACTAACGATGTTGAAAGAGTTGCTCACAACGCCTGGCAGCGAGTTCACAGTGACCACACTTGGTCTCAGCGATGGCAAAATATTCTTGAACCATGGTTACCGCTTTATGAAAGTAGTCCAGAAGAAGACGTACTAAAATTGAAAGCTAAACAGTCTGTTACTGTTAATTAGATTTTAATTAGTTAATTCAGCAAGCTGATTAATACTTCACGTGTAGCTAACTTTTCATCACTGGTCCCAAATTCGGATCCGGTAAATGAATCGATACCAGTTTTTTCGATGTCCTTTATACGTTCAGCTACTTCTAGAGCTGAACCAATAATGGCCAGATCTTCAGGCCCACCCAAGCCTTCGCGATCGAGCATTGCTCGATATGAAGGAAGTTGTCCATAAATAGAAAATTCTCTGGCTGCCCGTTCTCGAGCAGCATCCTTGTTGTTTGTAACACAGACAGGAAAGCCTGCAACTACCTGTGGCCTCTTTCGCCCGGCCTCTTCTGCTGCCTCGCAAATTGTTGGTACCGTTAATTCGGCCAAGGTTGTCTGCCCTGTCATCCATGTGATCGTGCCGTCAGCCATTTGACCTGTTAAGCGTAACATCTGGGGTCCTAAAGCTGCGACAAAGACAGGTGGTGCTTCGGTTTTTGGTGTTGTAATTTCACCACGTCCTGTAACAATTTCTCCACTATATGAAACTTTTTGACTATGTAAAAGTGGCATAAGAATGTTCAGATAATCACGCAGATGACCAATTGGTTTCTCAAACTTGAGCCCCCACATACCTTCGACAACTGGCTTATGAGCAAGCCCAATGCCAAGATTTAATCTACCGCTAATCGCTGACTGTGTAGTTAAAGCTTGTTGAGCAAGCATCATTGGATGCCGCGGAAACGTTGGTACCACAGCAGTTCCCATACAGATGTCGGGAACTCGATCCCCAATTGCTGCCATTGCTGTTAGTGCGTCCATTCCAAAAATTTGTGGCGTCCAGTAACTCTTAAACCCTTGCTCCGATGCCGTTCGTAGGTTTTCCTCGAATTCCGGGATACTTGATTCAAATCCAAATATTGCTATTTCCATATATAGAACACTAGTCGTCCATTGAGGGTCGTTGCCGTTGTTGTTTCAGTCGACCACGCTGAGTTTTAGAATCAGCTCGTTTTCTCCTAGCAGATCTAGTCGGAGAGCTGCGCCTTCGAGGAGTCGCTACTATTAACTCCTGACGAATTTTGGCGCTGAGGCGACGTAAAGCATCATCCTTGTTGCGTTTTTGTGAGCGGTGCTCATCGGCTCGAATAATTAGAAACGTTCCGAAATGTTGAATTAAATCAGATCGCTGTTCATCACTTCCGGCGGTTGAATTAGTTATGTCCCAACGAACCTCCGCACGAGTTTGCGAGCGGTTAGCGTGTTGGCCACCAGGGCCGCTTGATGTTGAAAAGAGCCATTCAAGTTCCCGGGTATCAATTATGAAGTCATCTGTGACGTGGAGTTTTAAGACTGCCATAGAAACATCCTGATGTAGATAACGGGTAAATCTGTCTAATAGAAAGCCTTATGAGCATGGTTATAACCCAATTAAAGTATGTGTCGACATAAGGTCAGAAAAACGTGCTGGATCTATGTTGCCTCCCGAAAGTGTGACCCCGATTTTTTTCCCAGCGCAATCAATTTTGTTAGAGAGCAAAGCAGCCATTGCACTTGCTCCACTGGGTTCGATTACTAGTTTTTGAAATCTAAATAAATAATCCATCGCTGTTACGATTTCATTGTCTGTCACGGTCACGATTGAATGAACTAAATCATTCATAATTTCAAAAGTTTTTTCCCCGGGCGCAGTCGTTTGTTGACCATCGGCAATTGTGTTTGGCACCTCGATAGTTACAATTTTTCCTTGTTTAAGTGAAAGCTGAACATCGTTACCTGTGGCAGGTTCAACACCGATTATTTGACAGTTAGGAGATAATTTTCTTTTAGCTAGAGCGGATCCTGAAATTAACCCTCCCCCTCCAACACAGACCAGAAGAATGTCTAATGGCCCGACATCTTCAAAAATTTCTTGAGCGCACGTAGATTGCCCGGCGATTACATTTTCATCATTGAAAGGTGGGATGACAGTCATATTTCTGTCAACTGATATTTTGGTTGCGATTTCTTCTCGTTGAATAAATTGTCGTTCGTACGTTATAACTTCAGCACCGTAACTTTCCGTGGCGGATTTCTTAGACGGTGGAGCATCATCAGGCATAACAATAACGGCTGGAATGTTAAAGATTTGGGCAACTCTTGCAACTGCTTGAGCATGGTTACCTGATGAGTAAGTAACAACTCCTCGAGACCGTTCTATTGGGTCTAAGCAGCTAATAGCGTTATAGGCACCACGAAATTTGAAAGAGCCAGTTCGCTGAAAATTTTCTGCCTTTAAATAAATTTCTGCGCCCATGTGTTCATCGAGCAGACGAGAATGCATCAGCGGTGTGCGGTAGATAGTACCTCGTAGTCTTTTCGATGCTTCTTCTAACTTCTGATGTGTAATCACGCTTACTTTCTAGTCATGTCTAAGAAAAAGCATCAAAAATTTCTTGGATGGCATGCATCTGCCCACCGCTGGTACTTGATGGAACTAAAATTGGTGTTTTACAACCTTGTTCAAACCACTCCTCGACTCCTTCACGAACTTGGTCGACTGAACCGTAGAGGGTTGCATTAGAAAGCCAGTTATCGGTCATGCAAGTAAACATTCGGTCTTTGTCACCGGCAGCGATAGCTGCTTCAACGCCTTCCATCTCTTCGACGTATCCCGCTTGTTTCCAGTAGTTACGATAATTCGGTAAAGATACATAGCCCTGCAAAGTCTTTCTATTTCGTGCTGCGCCAGCTTCCCGGTCTGGATCTATAACAGTTGGAATCATATTTCCGACAAAGAAATCACTTGACTGCACGTCTGCGGGAATATCTGTCATAGAGTTGTTGAAGTCATTACGGCTGGCATTAGCCCAGACAGCGCCTGCACCAATTTCGACGGATAACTCAACCATCTTTCTTCTCAACGTTGCTAATACAATTGGAGGAAGTTCTCCATGGTTTTTAGCGGCATTTTGCATCGCCTCAACATACTCCCGGATATCAGTGAGCGGCTTGCCGGGTGTGATTCCTAATCGTTGATGGACTGGCCCGTGAGTCACGCCTATCCCAAGCCTGAAGCGGCCATTGCTTACTTCATGAATGAACGCAGCTGTAGCAGCCAAATCTTCAGGATTACGGAAATAAATTGGCTGAACTGAAGTACCAAAAGTGATTTCATTGGTGACGGAGGCAATTCCCTGACAGAGAGCGATGCAGTCACCCATTGATGGGCAGTAGATTCCACTAAACCCGCGACGCTCTATTTCTGCTGCGATTTCGAGTGTTTGTTGACGGCGGCCAGAAACGGCGGCCAGAGAGATTGCGGGCATATTCATTGGTACGAGACTCCTATTAGCTCGAGTTTGGTCTTAATACTAATGATGCCTCTTTTTTTGTGGTCGTGCTTAAGTCGTTTTAGTTGTTTTAAGTCGCTACGCTCAGAAGGAGATGGGGCTGTAGCTCAGTTGGCTAGAGCACCTGCTTTGCAAGCAGGGGGTCGTCGGTTCGATTCCGATCAGCTCCACAAACAAAACCCCTTAAAACAGGCTTAAACCACAACCCTCTAACAAGACAGGGGGTTGTGTTTTTGGTTTAGGGGCACCTCTGGGGCACCACGGAACGACTCCAGTGCAAAAAGAGACCTGTAATAATGTTGCGATGCGTCGCAAGAAACCCAATTCGGCGAAGAATTTCCACCGGTTTGTAAAGATATTTAGGGACCATTTCGAACAAGGAACCATTAGGTGAATTATTCGCAAAGCCCTTGTATTCAAGGCTCCGTCTATGCATGAAAAGCGGATAACTGCTGACCAAGGGGTACCGCTGCGGCAAAGGTTTGTTCATGGCTCGCTTTTCATACAGAAACAACCTTTTAGAAGAGCAGGCGTACTCACTAGCCCCAGAAACACTAATGTAAAGTCCTTGGGTTCGGTGTGCTGGTCTAAGATTTGGTTAACCGATTAGTGAGGTTTGAGATGAAAGCTTTGAAAAGTTATTTGGAGTCTTGGCGACGGTACCGAGATTTTCAGGGTCGTTCGTCGCGCTCTGCTTATTGGTGGGCGGCGTTGATCCATCCAATCGTCTTCGTTGTTCTTGGCGGAATTTTTGCAACAATTTTAGATCTGGATACTGATCAGATCGGCCCGGAAATTATTTATTTCGTTGCGTATATTTGGGTGTCTATTGCGTTGTCTGTGCGTCGTCTCCATGATGTGGGGCGAAGTGGGAAGTGGTTATTAATCGGACTGATTCCGCTGGGAGGATTGGTGCTTTTGTACTGGTTTATCCAACCGAGTTCCGCAGAGGCAAATGACTGGGGCGATTCAGGCGCACAAGGTCATCCTTCAGCAGCCAGCAGCGCCACCGAACCTGAACCGCCACAACAAACAGTTGTTAATGACATCATTCGCTAACTTAAGCCTCAGACATAAACGGCCTAGATATAGAGCTAACGTCAGAAGACAAACTAAATAGCTAATTTAGAGGTCATAAGGAGCTAGGTGTCTCAGAATCAGTTCCCGCATGTTTTTTGATAAGAGACTTTGGGCCTTCACGAAAGGAACACGTGTCGCTATCGCCCAAGCGGTGGTGATCGGTGTCTTAGCTTCAATTAGCGGTATTGCGCGCCTGGGTTTGTTGGGCTGGCTCTTAGCGAAAGTCTTTCGAGGAGAAGTGCTGAGCGAACTTGCAATCCCAGCCTTTCTAGTCGCGATAGTAATGGTGGTGAGGGGACTTTTAGAACACTGGCGCAAAATGCTTGCCCATCACACCGCAGCAAAGGTGCAGCTAAAACTTCGTGCTCAACTGCACGAGCACGTTCTTCAGTTGGGACCAGCACATTTCGGAGATGTACGAACTGGCGAAGTCTTATTGTCGCTAGTTGAAGGGGTGGAGCAACTAGAAGTGTGGTTCGGTGAATACTTGCCGCAACTCATTGTTGCAGCCGTTATGCCTTTGGTGATTTTTGGAATTTTGGCGCCTCTGGACCTTCCTGTTGCTGGAGTACTCGCTGGATTTGCGCTCGTTACCCTTATGGCCCCAGCGATTTTCCACCAATGGGACGCGGCCCGAAGTCTGAAACGCCAAGAGGCCTACAGTCGCTTTGCAGCAGATTTCTTAGATTCCCTTCAAGGTCTTGGAACACTGAAGGCATTTGGTCAAAGCGAAGCCCGGGGGAAGACACTTGGGCAACGAGCACATGAAGTGTTTAAAAGCACAATGTGGGTGTTGGCAACCAATTCTCTGACCCGGGGGATCACTGATACCGGTCTGGCTCTTGGAGCGGCAATGGCGCTGACATTGGGTGCCTACCGGGTCCAGGCTGGTGATATGGAAATGACAACGCTGTTGATCATTTTGATGGCAGGAATCGAAGTGTTCCGTCCTCAGCGTGATCTTCGGGCGTTACTTCACAACGGCATGATGGGATTATCCGCAGCACAGGGCATATTTAAGGTTTTTGACACTGAGCCACGTGTTAAGGAGCCAGTTAATCCAGTAGTTCTCGACGAACAGCTCGAACCGCGAATCTCATTTGAAGACGTAACTTTTCGTTATCCATCCGGGGCAGCAGCAACACTTAACGGACTCAACATCACTGTCAACCCAGGCGAGAGAGTTGGCGTGGTTGGGTCAAGTGGAGCTGGGAAAAGTACCGTTGCCAAACTTCTATTGCGTTTTTATGATCCAAGTAACGGTTGTGTATCGCTGGGCGGATATGACCTACAAAATCTCTCGGCGGAAGATCGCTATGGCGCAATTGCTGTTGTCTCACAAGATACTTTTCTTTTTCATGGCACGGTTCTAGACAATATTTGTTTCGGTGATCCCGAATCTGACATGAAGGCCGTCCAACAGGCTGCGGTAGACGCCAATGCGCATTCGTTCATTATGAATTTGCCCAATGGCTATCAAACGGTGATTGGCGAACGAGGCATTCGTTTGTCGGGAGGTCAACGCCAGCGCATAGCGATAGCACGAGCCCTTTTGAAAGACTCCCCGATTCTAGTGCTCGATGAAGCGCTGTCATCAGTAGATGCCGAAACTGAAGCCCTGATCCAAGAAGCCTTAGATCGACTGATGGCTGGTCGTACAACGCTGATATTCGCTCACCGGCTCTCTAGTGTTATTGGGGCTGACCGCATCTTGGTTCTTGAAGCAGGTGATGTTGCGGAGTCAGGCACTCACTCTGAATTGATGGAACGAGGTGATCGATACTACGAGCTGATGGTGGGGCAGCTGTCTGGGGGAAGCGTCACTCGAGCCACTCCAAAAAACTCGAGTGCTGTCGACGACAAACGCAGCCTCGATCAAGCAATTATGGAACCCCCTGACAACGAGATTGTGGCTGCCAGTGGGCTGGGCTGGGCCGGTGCCGTGAGGTGGCTTTTCTCTGAGGTGCGGCCATGGCGAGCGAAGTTAATTGCAACTTTCGTATTTGGAGTAACACGAGTGGCTGCGCTGATAGGCGTTGGGGTTCTTAGTGCTCTAATCGTGGCCGCAGTAAAACGCGGAGAACCATTCGGCAGTCTTGTTACTGCACTGGTAATTACTGCTCCCCTTGCAGGCATTCTGCACTGGTTGGAGTCGTGGGTTGCTCATGACATGGCTTTTCGAATGCTGGCCGAAATGAGAGTCGCGCTCTATTCCAAATTCGATCAACTCGCCCCCGCCTATCTAGTGCGTCGACGCACTGGTGACATGGTTGCCATGGCAACTCATGACGTTGAAATGGTGGAGTATTTCTTTGCTCACACGGTTGCACCAGCGTTCGTAGCGTTATTGGTTCCATCTACGGTTCTAGCTACTTTGATCGTGTTGGGATGGCAAATGGCCCTAGCACTGGTTCCATTTTTAGCCATTGTTGTTATAAGCCCGTTCTTATTAAGAAAACGCCTCGACACTCTTGGGTCAGAAGACAGAGAAGCTTTGGGTGATCTAAACGCATTTGTCGTAGACACGGTGCAAGGTCTCGGTGAAGTCCTGGCGTTTCAGCAAGGAGGCAGGAGATCAGAATCTTTCCTACGACGGGTGCAACGTCATATTGATGCCCGTTTGCCTTTTTACAGTGATCTATCTCGCCAGACAGCGCTGTTAGAAATAGCTACTGGATTAGGAGGCCTCGCAGTAGTTGTCACGGGGGCAGGCCTCGTGTCCAGAGGCAATCTAACTCCAACCACGCTCCCTCTCCTCACGCTTCTCGCGCTCGCTTGTTTCTTACCCGTCTCAGAAATCGCCCACGTAGGGCGACAACTGGCAGATACCCTCGGCGCCTCACGCAGATTGCACCAGGTTCACAAGGAGCCAGTGACGGTTAAATCTGCTCCTTCCCCAACTCGGATCGATTGGGCTACCGCCGAGAATGCCGTTACCTTTAACAATGTTGGGTTTAGCTATCCAGGTACGGACACGCTGGCTCTAGCGGGAGTCTCAGTTGAAATCAAAACTGGAAGCACAGTCGCAATAGTTGGACCTTCGGGAGCAGGAAAAACAACTGCTGCACAACTTATTTTGCGGTTTTGGGATGTCGACGAAGGAACCATTTCATTATTTGGAGAGCCCCTTCGCAACCTTGATTTAGACGATCTCCGATCCCACGTAGCAATGGTGAGCCAAGAGACCTATCTGTTCAACGACACCTTGGCTCAGAACATTCTCATGGCGCGCCCCGATGCGACAGATGCTGAAGTCCGAACTGCTATAGAACAAGCATCCCTCACCGACTTCGTCACGAACTTACCCGACGGGCTACAAACCACAGTAGGCGAACGCGGAGTGCGACTATCCGGAGGTCAACGGCAGCGTGTCGCAATCGCTCGAGCATTTCTAAAAGATGCTCCAGTATTAGTCCTCGACGAAGCTACGTCACACCTAGACGCAGTAAATGAAGCATTTGTGCACAATGCTTTGCAACAACTAATGCTCGGTCGGACGACACTCATTATTGCCCACCGACTTTCAACAGTTCGTAACGCCTCGCAGATTGTTGTGATGGATGCCGGCGAAGTCGTACAAATAGGAGACCATGACACCTTGATCCGACAAGAAGGCCTCTATGCGAGGTTAGTGACACACCAACTTTCAGCTACCGTCACTAAGCAGTAGTTATCTCATGTCAGCGGTAGTTATTTAACTCATCTGAGTTGAAAGGTGTTCATAAGCAAAAACTTTTTAACTTAATCATTAGCGACTGCGATCTAAAGCGGCTCGTAACGCATCGGCAGTTACCCCAAGTGAAGAAGCTGCAGCTTCGATATCTGGGGGAGGAGGCCCCAGCGCGCCGCGAAGCTGCGTCTCGGTAACACCGAGTTGCGCCGAAGCTACAGCCAGATTTGGGCCGCTTAATGTTGACCCTGTTTGGTCTCTTGGTACCTGCTCGGAATTAGGGCCTGAGGGCCGCGATTCATTAAATTCGCCTTTCAAACAGCGGCTGATGTAAGGAAACTCATTAGTAATCAAATACAAGTAATGATCTTCGATGAATGTTCCATTGCATTCGTCTAGATCTCCAGATCCGGCGAGGTATTCCCAGTCAGAGGTATAGGTACCATTAGGGACTGTGCCTCTGACGACCGTATTTGGGCCCTGTCGGCCGCCCAGGCTTACATTGCAATTGTTGCCAGTTCTTAACGAGGCTAAAAGCTGGTAGCTGGACGCGTATGTATTAGTAATCGATATGTAGATTAAGTGGCCGTCTGCTGCGAAGCCGACATGAACTAGGTCACCTCCTGAGTAGGCGTGTACCTCAGCCAACAAGTCAGATAACCCGTGATAGTGGTAAGCACCAGTTGGCTGCACATGTGCGTTATTCAAGTCCATACCAAGATTGAAGGTGTCTTGTAACCCTTCAACCCTGTAGGTCTCACCGGTCGCGCAAGTCACAGTTTCAGCGGTACCAGGCTCAAATTTTACGCCGTTTACTGCCACACCTGGCACACGTACCTCAGTCGCTGCACCGGTATGAGTAGGGTTCGCTGGGTATTCATACCTGTCCGATTGAGCAGAGATGCTATTTGGGTTCCCTGAGTTTGGGAACAACCCAGTTTCATGATTTGGTAATGCGTTCGTGATTATTATTCTCGTGTCTCCGGACACTGTCACTGCTGTCTGAGTGCCAAACACTGCGTCCGAAATTGAATAATTTCCTAGATAAGACCCCGCCTGAAGATTTGTTTGGGCGGTGTTGGTGGTAGGAGTTTGAGCTGCGTTGGGTGATGTGGTTGCGGCGGTGTTGGTGGTAGGAGTTTGAGCTGCGTTGGGTGATGTGGTTGCGGCGGTGCATGCAGCAACCACTAAGAAAGCCAGCGAAAACGTGAATTTTTTCAACTTGGTGCTCATTTTGTTCGACGAGATTAGTTTTCGGTGAACGCTAGAGGGCCTTTGTAAGGAAAAACTAAGACTTTGAAGTTTAAGAAGGATTTCGGTCTGCGACAACCACTAATTTTCTTGAAAAGACGTGGAGTTGTAAACTTCCCTGTCGAAATCAAGTCCCACCCGCTGAATATGATGTCAAGCATGGCTCTTTTAAAAAATTCTTATGACATTGAAAACCGCAGGCGTTCAGTAGCAATAAAAGGCACCGGCCAATTAACACACATAGAGTTTTTGTTATCGAAAGAAGAGGCACTTGTTGTTCTTGCAGTTGCTAAAGAGATCGCAGGACGGCGAGAAGCTGCTTAATTTTTGTTTCTGCAATCAGTCTAAAAATTTCTTAGCTCTTATTTTTAAGATGTAATTTGTATCCTAAAAACAAATGAGATTCGGTTAGAAATTGCGCTATTTTAAAACCGTGGCGATGCTGGCTCTAGCGTAGATAAGGCTTCTTAAGTGCTGAGAAATAGATGTTTTTGAAAAGCTAATGATTTATTTATGTCTTAATTGCACTCGACGTTGCAACGTTTTTAGAGCAAGGAATTAATTTTTATAAACATAAACCTGGACATTTAACTTAACGTTCGTTAAGTTAAATGTATGGCACTTGAACTAAGGTCTGCGGGAGCACTCAAAAGCACGGACGGAGTTGCACCGCCGGTCAGTCGCGCTCCCAGGATAAATTCTTGGTTGAGCCGACTGGCCAACATTTTTGTGGTCAGGATCAGGACCACCCGTAATGATCGTGCTGCATCTGTGTTTGTGATGGCTGTCGATCCATTTGGAATGTCGTATGTCAGTTCTGAATATTATGAAGTTGAGAGCTAGTTTCTAGTAATTAATAGTCGTAGTTCTGGCTACTGTTTTAATAGTAATCAACTCTTGTAACCCCAAGAACTAGTGCTCGTTGAGTTTGGAGAATTCTATATCCTCGTGATGAAAAAGCTATTTTGTCAGTGCAAGTTCGCTTTGCGGACTGCCAGCGATTCTGCTGTGCCACATGACTCGCCGCTCATTCATCGGCCATGGAGTTGCTTGATGCATTAAACGGCGATTATCCCAAACAACTGTTTCGCCTGGTTTCCACTCGTGGTGATATATACGAGGGTGTTGACAACTGAAGTCAACTAGCTGCTGGAGTAGCAGTTCTGATTCAGCTGAACTCATACCGATCACGTTGTAGGCATGGCGGCCGATCAAAAGATTCTTTTCTCCAGTTTCTGGGTGCGCTTTTACCAGTGGCCGAATTGAAACCGGTCCATCGTGAAATCCATAGCCCGCATAAGTATCTTCTTTTTGGGCATCGAAGCCGCCTTGATGGGAACCTCGAGTCCCCTTATGTCCTACCTTTTGTTGAGAGTGATAGAGAGAGTGATGCGCGCGAAGATTCTCAATTTTTTGTCGAAGCTGATCATCGAGCGCATTATAAGCCGCTCTCATGTCAGCAAAGCCAGTGGCTCCGCCGGAACTGGGAACTTCCTCCGCACTAAAAACAGCACCCTTTGCTTGTACTGGCATGTAGGTACTGTCATGGTGCCAACCCATATTTCCCTTTAGAACTTGGATTACTTCGTCGGTATCGTTATCAGGCCTGAGAGTTCCATCTTCTAAAACATTACTTAGAGCTGCTATCTCAAATTCCAGAGCTCCAAAACGCTTAGCAAATTTTATTTGTTCGGTTCGGGTAAGCCATTGGTCGGTAAAAATTAATAGACCGTACTGCAGCCATATTTGGTAGAGATCACTAAAATCGGTGTCACTTATTTCTGCCAGTTTGATGCCGTGTACATGAGCACCGAAGCTTAAGTCGAGCGGTTTAACAACCAAATCAGATTTTTTCATCAGTGCCCCTAATTAGCTAGCTGAGTCCAGGATACTAATAATTTTGAGCTGTTGGATCGCTTGTTCTGTGGGTGAATGTCGAGTGGAATCTCATAGTAGCTAAATAAGAGCAATTTATTTACGGCGAATAAATGACAGATCTTAAAAAAAGAGTCATGTTGTAAACATGAATGACACTCAAAAAGAACAGCCGCCTCTAAAGGGCATTAAAGTTGTTGAGCTCTCCATGTATGTTCAAGGGCCGGTTGCAGGCCTAGCGCTGGCAAGCCTCGGAGCCAATGTGATTAAAATTGAACAAGTTGGTCAAGCGGACTACATGAGAACTTTCCATAGTGCGTTTGGGGTCACTTTCGACGAGAGGGGAAAGGAATGGGTCTACTCCTCCTTGAATCGAAATAAACGTTCTCTGGTCCTAGACATAGGAACCGAGGAAGGGAAACCTGTATTTGAAAAGTTGATTCAAGAAGCAGACGTCTTTGTTACAAACCTGCGTGAGGAAGGTTTGATTAGGCATGGGGCTGATTCAAAAACACTTCTAACAATTAACCCCCGGCTTGTCTACTGCAGAGGCGGTGGCTTTGCTCTAAAGGGAGAGTTGGCAAATGACCCGTGCCAGGACACTGTTGGGATGGCATTTGCTGGATTTATGGACACTGCTTCACCAACTGAAACCCCTAATTATCCTCCTGGTTCAATGAGCGATATATTGACTGGGACTAATATGGCTTCTGCAATATTGGCGGGGTTAGTGAAACGTTCGCTTACGGGCGCTGGATGTGTCGTTGGCACTTCGCAAACACAGTCGCTGCTGTGGATGCAGCTACAGGCTGTTGGTGTAGCAGCAAACTTAGATCAAAAACTTGAACGCTTTGATGCCGATAGTGGTAGCAACCCGCTTTTTGGCGTTTATAAGACTTCCGACGGGTGGATAGCGATAGCAGCGCTCCAAGCCCACCAATGGCCGTTGATAGCAGAAGCAGTTGGGTTAATTAAACTTTTGAAAGATGACAGGTTCCAAACCTTTACTGACGTCTTACATAATCGAGATAGTTTTAGACAAATTTTTACACCGCATATGCAAACAAACACAACTCAAAACTGGTGGCATTTGATGAGAGAAGCAGGAATTTGGGTATCGCCAGTCAATCAGTTAGAAGATTTAGCTATGAACCAAAGCATTTTAGAGAACGAATACTTAGTTACGTTTGATGATGGATTTATGGGCCCTCCGACTCCGTTCGATGTTGATGGTTATGAAGGATCAAGAGGTTCTGCTGCTAATTATGGAGAACATACCGATGAGATCTTAGAGGAGCTTGGCTTGACAGAAGACGAGCTTCTAGATCTTAGAATTTCTGGCGCTATCTGGTAGCTCTGCTAACGAATAATTCAACTAGATAACAGGGTTATTCCTGCTGCTGTAGGATCAAAATTTGGCGGCCAAGCTGTGTCGTTATTAGCGATAGCGTTAGAAAAATTATTGTTAATGAACACGGCACCTAAAAATAGTGCGTTACGAAGGTCTGCACCGATAAAACTCGAATTAGAAATTCGTGCCCATCGAAGGTCTGAGTTGTTGAGGTTTGTACCGTTGAAGTTTGAAGAATTAAGCACTGCGCCCGCCAAGATTGTTGATGAAATATCAGATAATGAAAAATTAGCGCACGTTAAATCAGCTTCGGATAAGTATGAACCCGATAAATCTGCGCGTACAAAGTCCCAATGTGAAAGGTCTGCGCCCGCAAAATTTCTACCGGCAAAGTTAAATCTAATTTGTTCTGATGAGCTGCTAACTTCCACAAATCCTAAGTTACTTATAAGAACCCGTTACTAATAAATCCATTGTTTTTATTTGTTGCTCCTAGTTTCGAGTAACAGACAAGGTAGTGCTTCCCATCCAGAATCTAAAAAGACAACTGACTTTTAAAGGTCAGTCAGTCTCGGTGGACTACTGGAGGATGAATTAGCCAGCTGGCTGCAAGTAAAGCAAGCATTATTAAAGCTGAAGAAAGCCAGGCAAGACCCGCTCCGAGATGCACATAAATTGGGGCAGCACTAAGCGCGCCGACTAACGAAAAAACTGAGCCGACAGCTTCGCCTAAACCTTGGGCTGCAGCTGCATCGTCGGGCCCTGCTGCGTCAGATACAGCCGCTTGTGATCCAGGTGATTGTGCCGCTTCAAAAATACCGTGAGGCATAGCTGCAATCATTAGTAAAGGAATACTGCCGATATAGCCATAAGAAGCCATTAAAGGCACAGTTGCGAAAGCTGATAGCAGCGATGTTATTCTCGGGCCGAAACGATCAGATAAGGCACCAGCCCATTTTGAGATAATGAGCATTGGCAGAGCAAAGCCGGTTAAAGATA
>CAJQGN010000006.1 GCA_905477545.1 uncultured Acidimicrobiales bacterium
ACCAATTTGTCCTCTCAAAAAAGACTTCAAGCGAACAGAACCCGATACCTGCAGCCGCCGCAAGTCACGATCTCTCACTAAACGATATTCCTTGATCTGCTTTCGTGCCCTTAAGATCGGCACAATGCGCACAGCATTCCAAAGCCAGGCAGCCCCAACATCGAAGGCTTGACGAACTCTTCCTGCCATCATGCTAAAAATAATTTCAAGTACTGAAATCAGAAAAGCGAATGGCAGAACACTTACTAAATGAAGCCAGCCATAGCACTTGCTTGTCGTATAGAGCCGATACCGATGAATATCTTTTCGAGGATTTTTGGTTGCAGTGCGACTGCTATAGTCACCTCGCTCGCGGGCTACCGCCGATGGCACAACAAGGATTCGCCCACCCGCTAACTGAGCACGCCAGCAGAAATCAGTTTCAATACCATAATGTTCTATCAGCGGGTCAAAACCGCCAATACTACCAAATAAGTCACTTCGAACAAGCATCGCTGCTTTTGAAACTACAAAAGCGTCTCGTACTCGATCATGTTGCTGTTGATCTAACTCTCCAGGCTCAACAAAAGGATTAATTTCCCCCAGTACATCGATACTCGCACCCATATTTAGCAGTCGCTCATTGTCGGACCACATAACTAGCTTCGGCCCAAGTACCCCCGCATTAGATATCACCGCTTCGTTGACAAGAACGCTGACAGCCTGCGGCTCTAAGTAAACATCATCTTGAAGAAAAAGATAGAAGGAAGACCCTTCGGCTGCTTTTAAAACACGGTTCGCAGCCGCACCGAAACCTCGAACGTCTTGGTCTCGTAACACTATCGAGTCTGGAATAAGAGCAATTGCGCGGTCAGCTACAGATTCATAGCCAGTGTCCACTACCAAAACTTTAAGATTTTCATAATCTTGGTTCGCTAGCGACGCAATAGTCTCCTCAAACCAATCCCCCGGATCACGCGCCACGAGCACAGCGACAACAGGAGGCTGAGATCTTGCGGGATTAGTCACAAACTAGAAAGCTACCGCGTCTTGGAGCGCACCCCGACGCAGCTTCATAATCCCGATAATTTTTTAGTATCAACTGCCTCCAGGTACCGTCACGGAACGACTTCTATCGCCACGACCGTTTGTTTGGCAACGCTGCTCCGAAAATCAGGGGTATCACCGAAAGGAAAACTAACTCCGTCGTCCCAAACTAACCAATAACCCTCTCCAGTGTTAGAGACAGCCATTCCACTAGTGGGCCGCCTATTTGTGTCGCCTCCACGCGATCCGAAAAAACCTACTGATCCGAAGGCAAAGACGCCGCCATCAGAAGCAACGAACCAGTAGCCGTTGCCATCGGGTGCAGCGGCCATCGAAGTAATAGGCATATTGAGTTGAATTCCACCGGTTGATCCATAGAACTGTGCATCTCCAAAAGAAAAAATTCCGCCATCAGAAGCAACGAGCCAATAGCCCATGCCAGATCGGGTTGCTTCCATTCCCACCACAGGTTTGTTCAAAGCCACTTCGCCCATTGACCCGTAGTAGCTTGCAGAACCAAAGGTAAAGACTCCGCCATCTCCGCTAGCCAACCAATATCCTCGCCCATCAGGATGCGGAGTTATAGCAACTATAGGAGCGGCTAACGAGACGGCAGCCAGATCGCCATGGTGTTGTGCGTCTCCATAAGGAAAAACTTCTCCTGCTGAGGTCACGAGCCAATACCCACCTGCCGTAGGAATCCCAGCTATGTCCACAATGTCGCCGCTTCGGTTCACCTTCTTGGCATCACCAAAATGTTTAGCTGTTCCAACGGCAAGAACTCCTCCATTACTTTTCGCTAGCCAAAATCCAGGATCGCTATAATCAGGAAATTGAGGAAATTGATACCAATCGGACTTGAGGGAAAATTTCTTTCGGAACTGATCGCCTCGCCAATTTGCTATATCCAGAGTTGCGTCCGCCTTCGTGCCCAAAAAGACAAGTTGCCGGGTGCGACCACCCCATTCCCCCAGTCCATTACGAAGAGTTACACGAATTCCTTTTAACCCACCAATCTCAGGAAACATGCCCTCAATATCGCTTCGACGTATCTCTTTTGTCCAAAGTTTCTGGGGATTTTTTTCATATGCATCGCCCAAATCTTCAACTGCTTTAAAACCAGAATTTTCTTCGAGCGGCGCCGTGTAACCACCGCTACTCGAACCAAACTCGGTTAAGGGAATGGAGCCATCAGAAGAGAGAAGTATCTGCCCCGCCGTAGCCCGGACTGCTGAGGTAGTCGTCCAGTAGGTTTCCCCAAAATCAATGGGAACACCATTTATAGCTGCTCCTCCGTAGACCTGGCACGAAATGGTATCGCACGTGTCCGTAAAATAGTTTCTAGCCAACCGACTAGCTGATATCGCCAACAGGTACGTTCTAGCTGCTACAGCCTGTGCCTCCAACGCCTCCATCCCAGAACCACCGCCCTCGGTTCCCCAGTAGGACGGCATTTCTTGTTGCACTACGCCTCGAAGGTACTCCTCCATCGGCACTCGATTAAAGGTGTACTGACCTCCAATCTCGACCATACCGATTGCGCCTCGGTAATGTCGCCTGGAAAATTCAAGGGCTGGGTTTCCGGGAACACACCGAATAAGCACAAGGAGTTGATTAAGATCATCAACCGATGTGTCAAGGTTAGCTGGAAGTGCTTCTACATAAGACTTTCCAGTGTGGTGAAGCCTCCCCGGCTGGTTAGTTGCGACATCGACTCCCGGATTGTCACAACCCGTTGTCTTTCTAAATGAAAAATTAGATGGACCCACCGCAACTATTCGAACGACTTCTCCAGCCTGAAACTGGACCCCTTCAACCGTATAAGGGGACCCAGACGTAATTAAAACGTCTTGACGATCATTTCCGCTCACTTGCACTCGCACGTCACTATTTTCTGTCGTGCTTAATACTGTTCCTGAATAAAAATGTTGCAGTATCTGCTCATGCTTCCACCCATAGTTAACGGCATACCCAAGAGCTCCCCATTGTTGCAGCCCTCGACCATGTCCCCACCCACGACCCTCTACAGTAATCGTTTCCGGAGCGAGAGCTTCGGCACTATTAGCGGGGATAACAAGAGCACTGCCAGCTACAAGCAGCACCAATAAGCACCTCAGCAACCGTATGCAGCTCATGAGATTTCACTCCTAAAAAACTTTGCTTTCTCAACATGTCCGAAAAGTCTGAAATCTTCCAGCAACACAGAAGCCAAATAACTAAAGGTTCGCGATAACAATGACACCATCTTGCAGCCACCACCGATTTTCGCAAATATTAGTTAGGGCTTCTCTAGGATTACACGATGACGCATCTAACCAGCGTCATGCTGCCTAAAAACTTTAAGCGCCTCTATTCTAACCGAGTTTTGATTTCTCTAACTCAAGATCATGAGCGACCATCATTGTCACTAAATCACGAAAAGATACTTGAGGCTCCCATCCAAGTTGCTCTTTCGCTTTCGACGCGTCACCCACGAGGAGGTCTACTTCAGCAGGTCGAAAGAAGCGCTCATCAATTTTAACGTAGCGCTCCCAATCATCTATGCCTGCCGCTTCAAAAGCTAGCTGAACAAATTCACTCACTGCATGAGTTTCACCTGTAGCCACAACAAAATCATCCGGTTCATCTTGCTGCAACATTAAATACATTGCTTTCACATAATCGCCAGCAAAGCCCCAATCACGTTTCGCCTCAAGATTTCCAAGAGATACATGATCCTGCAAGCCGAGACTTATTCGAGCCACCGCATTCGTCACTTTTCGAGTTACAAATTCTATCCCACGACGCGGTGACTCATGATTAAACAAAATACCACTGCACGTGTATAAGCCATAACTTTCTCGGTAATTGACAGTCGTGTGATGACCAAAAACTTTGGCAGATCCATACGGGCTCCGCGGGTGTAGCGGGGTGAGTTCTGTTTGAGGCGTCTCTCGAACTTTACCGAACATTTCACTGGATGATGCCTGGTAAAAGCGAATTGGATTGTTTTGGCCGCCCACTAGTCGAATAGCCTCAAGAAGTCTCAGAACCCCAAGCCCAGTGATGTTCGCTGTTAATTCAGCTTGCTTAAACGAAAGCGCCACAAACGAAATAGCACCAAGGTTATAAACTTCATCTGGTTGTGTGTACTCCAGAACGGCTATGAGAGACGAAAGATCTTGGAGATCACCTTCGACCAACTCCACATATGGAAATTGAGAGCTGATTAATTCTGCTCTTGGGTTTCGCTGACCTTTCATTAGGCCATAAATCTTGTACCCCTCACTGTGAAGGACTTCCGCTAGATACTGACCATCCTGACCAGTAATACCTGTAACA
>CAJQGN010000007.1 GCA_905477545.1 uncultured Acidimicrobiales bacterium
CAATCGCGCATATCGTTGAGAGGTGATGCAGTGCAGCTTTGGTAGAGCCGTAAGCCCCCATTCCCGGTATATGCGCGCGCCCTGTCACTGAAGAAATATTGACGATTGAGCCTTTCGATTCTGCCAATAGCGGGACTGCGTCACGCATCAAGCCCGCCGGCGCAACCAAATTCGTAGCCCAGCAATCTTCGAAATCCTCGTCAGTGGAATCAACCAGATTCCCCATCCTAAGAAGACCCGCGTTATTCACCAGTGTATCGAGCCTTCCCATACGTTCCTTGGCCAGCGGCACGATACGGTTTCTCTGAGTGCTATCTGTAATGTCCGCAACGAGATGAAAGACATTTTCCGGGTACTTCTCGCAAACCTCTTTCAGCGGCGCTTCCCGTCGGCCCGTTATAAGTACGAGCATCCCTGCGGCGGCGAACGTTTCCGTGATCGCCCGGCCAATACCAGTACCGCCACCCGTGACGATAATTCCTTTTTGTTCTTTCGCGGACATCTGTATTTCTCTTATTCCAGGAGCGGGGCATGATATGCCACTGCTCTAGGATTAGTTGAAGGTAACTCGAACGACTGTAGGGGGCGCTCTTTGGTGTATCGCAGCGAGTGGCGAGCCGACGCTTCACGACCGGTCAACGGACGGCTACATTCACTCGCTATTCGTAAGTAACCGGCCAAGAGCGGAAGTACATGCCGCTGATGCTCTCGGATATGCTACGTGTTGGATTGACTAGCTGGGAATTGAAAGATGAATTGGGAAGCCCTTGGGGCGGTGAGCGAAATTGTGGGCGCGGCGGGCGTCATGATCACGCTGCTCTATCTCGCTCTTCAAATTCGGCATGCATCTAGGTTATCCGAGGCCCAGTCGCATACGACTAGCGTCAACGATCTTCTTCCTTTTCTTCAGTGGCAAATTCAAGACAAAGATTTTGCGAGAATTTATAGAGACGGGCTACTGGATTTTGAGTCACTGTCTCCGGAAGACCGAATGCAATTCAGCCAGGCGTTCTATTACTTGATGTATGCCTTTAAAGACATATGTGAAGCCAATAGTCGCGGACTTATGGATCAACCAACGTATGAGGCTTGGTACGAATATATAGGCCGAATGTTAAAAATGCCCGGTGGCCAAATATGGTGGTCCGAAGCGCAAGCAGATTGGCCCGTCATCCGCGAGCGTGTAGATAACGCCATTTTAAATGCGCGCCCTATCTCTGAGTTAATGCCCATCATTTGGGCGTCCGAAAATGCGCTTATTGATCAGACAGGAAGCGAATAAAGATACACAACCCGATGACCTGAGCGAACTCCTTGGTGGTTAGCTTTGGAGACTGTCGGGAATACGGCCCTAGCCAAAAAAGGTCTGCTTGCCGGTCAATAGCGGACGTCAGCTAGAGGGATCGAGATCGACACTATCGGCCAGGAACGGCCAAAACAACCTCCGGACTCTCTAGGTTTTTGCAATAAAGCCATTGTTGGTTCCCACGTGAGCATTCTCGACCCGAGCCAACAATACGTTACAAAACTACGGTGGGGACCGACGGGCCGAGTAATTATTCGCATGAGTGGTTGATAAACTGAATCTCATCTATATACTAGTAGGTAGTTAAATGAAGAGGCAGGCAGTACAGCGTTATGTCAGATACAAGAACCAAAATACTGGATGTTGCTGAGAAGTTAACCCAAACCAACGGTTTCAATGGTTTCAGCTACATTGATTTAGCTAACGAAATAGGGATTAAGACCTCCAGCATTCACTACCATTTCAAGCGTAAAGACGATTTAGCGGCGGCACTCGTCGAACGCGTACATGAGCAACATGCGGAGGGCTTCCGTGCTATGGAGGTCAGTAATGAGTCAATTGATGCGCGTTTGCGGGCGGTGATTGCGTATTTCCAGGACTATATTGCGAATCAGAGGTACTGCTTGTGCGGCATGATCGCAGTCGAACTTCAGTCTGTCAGCACTCGTGTTGCAAAGCTCGTGCAAGCCTATTTCAGAGATTTCCAGGCTTGGTTGAAACGCCAGTTCGAACTCGCTGGTAAGGAGGATTCCGAGCGCTTAGCCATCGGATTTCTAAGTGCTTTGGAAGGATCTCTTCTCCTCGGGCGTCTCAATGGCGATCCCGGCATAATTTCCAATGCACTCGCGGGCTATGTTTCGACGTAGCCTTTTTTTTGATGCCATTAACTATAGATATATAGATAGATGGTCTTCTTATGAAGCATCCAAAGTTACTTTTTTCTTTGGCGGTGGTGTTAACCATCGTGACCCAAAGCATCAGCGCAACTCCCAAACCCTCAACAGAAAGGAAACAAATCATGTCAACCATTGAAACCAAAGCCGACGAACAGCAAAGCTTTGAAGAATACGAAGCGGTCGCAAAAGCACTGCAACCTTATATTGAGGCCGCACGCACTGGCGACGGGAAAGTAAGCCGCTCAGCCTTCATGGACCATGCCCACATTGTGGGCTCAATAAACGGAGAGTATTACAAACCGGACGCCGACGCATTTGCCGAAATCGTCTCGCAGAGTGGTCCGTCACCAGACGTCAAGCATCTAATCGTTTGGATTGATGTTTCAGGCCCTGCCGCTGCCGCGAAAGTCGAATTCATCAATTGGGGTGGCTTTCGCTACACAGACTTCTTTGTGCTCTACCGTAAAGACGGTGAGTGGAAGATCAGTGGCAAAGTCTACAACTCTCACTCAAACAATTAGCAACTCCTAGTTACGCACAATCGGCAATCGTCGTGAGCCAAGCGCTTAGCAGCACCATCCAAATCGGTGTTGATAGCTCCGTGTCTAAATATGCGTTCGATATCAAAACGATCAAATAAGGAAACCTCATGTCCACAAATCAACCAATTTGCACCATTGTTGGGGCTGGCGAAGGCCTTGGCCGTTCGCTTGCGAAGAAATTCGCCAGCGAGGGCTTCGACATCGCCCTCATCTCTCGTTCAGAGAGCACAGCCGAACCTATCCTCGAGATGATTCAGCAAGAAAACACCAAGGTCACTGCGCGTTTTATTGCCGCCGACGTTACCGAGACAAAATCTCTGGAATCAGCGTTCAGCAAAATTCAAACAGATTGGGGTGAGGTATCAACCTTGCTGTATACCGCGCGCGGAGAATTCATCGCCTATGAGCCGCTGGATCTTCCGTACGAGGTGCTGGAGAAGATATTTCAAATCGAGGTTATGGGGCCCTTTGTGGCTGCCAAAGCGGTACTACCGAGCATGATTGAGCGCCAACAAGGGCACATTTTCTTTTCAAGTGCCACCGCTGCCTTTCGCGGTTCTGCCAAGTACCCTCACTATGCCGTGGGCAAATTTGGTATGCGCGCGCTGTCCCAAAGTCTGGCTAAAGCTTACGCCAAGGACGGAATTCATGTTGCGCACATGCGGCTCGATCTCGACCTCGACGTGCCGCTAATGCGAGACATCTACGCCAACTCTGACCATGAACCGAATCTGGTTGATCCGGACGATGTGGCTCAGGCCTTTTGGCTTACTCATCAACAACCCAAAACAGCTTGGAGTAACGAGGTCGAACTTCGCCCCTTCACCGAGGCTTGGACGTACTAGCCGCGCCAACCCAGCTAAGCGAACGTAAAGGAAGAACTACCATGATTGATTTATATACCTGGCCAACACCCAATGGATTCAAAGTCTCTGTAGCGCTCGAAGAAATGGCTTTGCCCTACACCGTAAAACCCATAGACATTGATACTGGTGAGCAAAAGCAACCGGCGTATCTTTCCATTAACCCAAATGGCCGAGTTCCAGCAATTGTCGACCGACACAACGATGATTTTGCAGTCTTCGAATCCGGGGCTATCTTAGTTTACTTGGCTGAGAAGAGCCGTAAACTCCTACCGACTGACATTAAGGGCCGCTCGCAGGTCCTTCAGTGGCTGATGTTCCAAATGGGTGGCCTCGGTCCCATGCAGGGTCAAGCGGTCACGTTCCTAAAGTACTTTCCCGAGC
>CAJQGN010000008.1 GCA_905477545.1 uncultured Acidimicrobiales bacterium
CTAATACGTCGTGCCGGGAAAACGGTCGTATTTACTCGAACCCGGCACGGAGCAGATCGAGCGGCGCAACAACTTCGACGAGAAGGCGTTGAGGCCGTGGCGATCCACGGAGGGAGATCGCAGAACCAACGTGATCGAGCTTTGGATGCATTTTCAGGTGGGCAAGCCTTAGCGCTGATAGCAACAGATGTTGCGGCTCGAGGAATTCATATTGACAATGTGGCCTGCGTTCTGCATTTTGACCCTCCAGAAGATGAGAAAGCGTATTTGCATCGAAGCGGCCGCACAGCGCGAGCAGGAGCTTCAGGAACCGTTGTTTGCTTGGTTGACGTGAGTCAAAAGAAAGTGGTTAAGCAGCTACAAAAAAAACTCGGTCTGGACATTCCAATATCACCACCAAGCTATGAAGGTCTTGATATTACGTATCCTTCCCCATCAGATCGAAAAGTTTCTCAACAGTCGGGAACGCCGAAAAAATCATCTAATCGCAGATCGAATGATAGGCCTAACCGTCAAAGTAAATCTCGAACGAATAGGGCTGGGAGCCAAGAGCGTAGCAATCGGGGCAGCAGTGGTGGGCGAGAAAGCGGTGCTAAGGCTCCGGAAAAAGATAGCACCGAAGCAGATGATAGGGCCGTTAGAGGCGCGAGACCAAGCCGCACTGGCCAAGGGGCGACTCGGAAAAAAGGTAACGGTAACAAGCCCAATGGCGGAGGTAGTCGCGGGAGCGGGTCTCAAGGCAGGAAAACGTCACGAGGCGATGGAAGACCCGTTGCGAAAAAACGGAATACAACGAATAGTAAAGGCCGTCGCTAATTACCTCTATCTTTTAAGCAGCCGCACCTCAGGTCATGGCAATATGTGCGTCACCGGTTGGAGTCAATAGAGAAGAGCGAAGATGCCCGTAGAAATGATTGGCTGGATCGCTCCTCAGGTCTCTTCAGAAATACTCGACTCGGAGGGCCCTGTGTTCGACCGGGACGTGATCACTGAAACAGCTCGTGTGCACGAGGATGCGGATTTTGACCGGGTTCTTATTGGTTATTTCTCTGACGCTCCGGATGGGTTTATAATTGCCGCTCATGCAGCTTCTGTGACTACTGAATTGGAGTTTCTCTTAGCCCATCGGGCGGGGTTCGTGGCGCCAACCGTAGCCGCACGAAAGTTTGCCACCTTAGACCAGCTATGTGACGGCCGATTAGCTATCCACTTGATTGCTGGCGGAAATGATACTGACCAGGCACGAGATGGAGATTTCACAAACTCCGAAACCAGGTACCGCAGGACTGCTGAGTACGCCGACATACTTCGAAAAGTTTGGACCAGCGATAGCTCTGTAAATTTTACCGGCGAATTCTATGAGATTCGTGGTCAACGCTCAGCCATTAAGTGTCATCAAAAACCACATATACCGATTTACGGAGGGGGGGGATCTGCCGCAGCCATTCAGTCTCTAGCTCCACACGTGGATGTCTTTATGCTCTGGGGAGAGCCGCTAGCCGAAACTAAAGCCTTCATGCGAAGGGTGACTGCCGCTGGAGAAAAGCATGACCGTACTCCAACATTCAGTGTGTCAACTCGTCCTATTTTAGGCAAAAGCTCGAATGAAGCATGGGAGCGGGCGCACGCGATAGTAGAAAAAATAACCAAACGACGAGGAGACAAAGTAGCCAAGGAGCCCAGCAACGAGGCTTCTCGAAGACTCTTGACCTTAGCTAAGCAGGGTGAAGTTTTAGACAGCTGCTTGTGGACTGCTACTGCTTTGGCAACTAATGCTCCAGGGAACTCCACTTCGTTGGTGGGCACGCCAGACGAGGTAGCTGAGGCTCTCTTTAAATATTACGAGCTGGGAGCTACGCGACTCCTGGTGCGCGGGTTTGATCCGTTAGCAGATGCGTCTGAGTATGGGGCAGAATTAATCCCACGTGTCCGACGGCTTGTGGAAAAAAGCGATCGTTGAGAACATTTTGAGAATCCTTCTCCGGATTTCGGCTCGAAAAGCTTGGGCCCATAAAGCGAGCTAACGTGCGTTCATGGGGCATTCGAATTTCTCTACTAACGACCAAATTGACGTGATTCAGGCGCTTGCTGGCTCAACCGAAGATACGCCAGTCTTAATGCTTAATATCAATCGTTACACGGAAAAAGCCGGGTTCCCAAACGGAGATTTATACAAGTCGTATATGCAAGCTATCGAATATTCGGTTGGGAACGTTGGTGGTAGCATTCTTTGGCGCAGACCAATATCTGTGAGCGTTGTTGGGGATCTGACAGGGTTTAACGAAGTTCTTGGTGTCTGGTATCCTAGTCACCAAAGTTTTGTTGACTTGCCCAAAGCTGATGGGGCGAAAATAATGTTTAGTCATCGAAAAACATGTGTTGAACTGGCGCACATTCTTGCGATGCCTGATTCTCAGCCACCGAGCTTCATATAGAAGAGCTAATCTGATCGGCCGATGTTGCAGATTCACTGCCAAATATTTGCCCGATTTAACCTCAATCAGCGCCATAGGTGAAGATAACCAAACGGGGCTATCTGCCTTTAAATATTGGTGCTCTTCTTTCAAGGAAAGCACGCGGACCTTCGACTGCGTCTTCCGTGGTCATAAGCATCGAGCTCGATGATGATTCTAGGGATAAAGCTTGCTCGACTGTTAAGTCAGCTGATGCTAGGAGCACCGAACGAGCTTCTTGTGCCGCTATAGGGGCATTAGAAGCGATGGTTTTTGCTATCTCCAATGCGGAATTTAGAACTTCTCCTGGTTCCTCCAGGCGGTTTATAAGTCCTGATTCCGCCAAGCGATCGCTTATCATTGGTTTCGCCGTGAGAAGCATTTCCATGGCCAGAGCGGTGGGAAGATGTCGAGCGAGTTTTGCTGTGCCCCCCATAGCTGGGATCATTCCGAGAGCGACCTCTGAGAGCCCGAGCTTTACCTGGGTTGCTACGACTCGGATATCGCAGGAGAGCATTAGCTCCATGCCACCTGCTATTGCATGACCATTCACTGCGGCGATTAATGGTTTCCCAATGTCATAATCCCGCAACGTGGCTTTACCCATTAATGAGGGGTCTTGAGCGATAGCATTTTCGAAATCATTTGTAGGTTTCTTAGTGCCATTTATGATCGGAATCGTCGAACTGAGATCAAACCCTGAACAAAAAGTAGTTCCACTCGCCCCAGTTAGGACGACTGCACGGATCTGGGGGTCTAGAGACAATTCCACCCAGGTTTTAGAAAGCTCGCAGATCAATTCCGGATTAAGTGAATTCCTAGCTTCGGGACGGTTCAAGGTAACGATTGCAACGAAATCGGTTTTTTCTATTTTGAGAACGGACATACGATTCTTAAATTCCAATGTCTTGAAGGTTGTAGTCGCGCAAGAGATTCTCGGTGTCAGCGTTCCAACGGTAATGATCTTCGAGTCCTGCAAAAGGTTGGTAGACGTAGCGAGTTTCTTGATGGTAGCGCTGCGATCTAGCGTCGATGCCCCAAGCAATCGCTTTGGATCTTTGGAAAATGTAGGCATCATCATAAACTGATACGGGATTGTGAACGCCGCCTCCTTCCACACCTAATACCGATGAACGTCGGTGAAATCCGAAATTAATAGTTACCCGAGTCTTGCTGCTTGTATTAGCGAAGGAC
>CAJQGN010000009.1 GCA_905477545.1 uncultured Acidimicrobiales bacterium
GACAAAAATCGCTGATCCGGGCGCTGAGACGGGAGCCACTCACCTACAACGCGCTTCGCCTCCTCAGCAAACCACAGTAAAAAATCAGAAGCGTACTTAACTTCAGCCTTAGCTGCTTTAAGGGGCTTACCCTGCTCGACTGTCATAAGTTGGGCTAGTTCATCCGATCGGCTGACCATTATTTCCCAAGCTCGGTACAAGACGGCGGACCTTTCATATGCGGTGGTCTTGCTCCAGCTTTTGAAGGCATCATGAGCCGCCGCAATAGCAAGTAATGCATCTTCCGCGCCGCCATCCGCAACAGACCCGATTGATTCTCCAGTTGCCGGGTTCAAAACTTCAAAACTCGACCCGCTCCGAGCTTCAGTCCACTCGCCATTAATAAGCATTATCTCATCTCCATTATGAATGTTTTAATCGACGCGCCTTTATCGGGACGTCAACAAGTTCCAATCGCGTTTACCATCCGATTATTTTCCTCGGGTGTACCAATCGTGATGCGCAGTCCTTCACCTTCAAAAGGTCTCGTCACGATTCCTTTTGCCTCTAATGCTTGAAACAGAGGTCCTGCCTCTGTTCTTATCGGTAACCAGACGAAGTTCGCTTGGCTAGGAGTAACAGGCCAACCAGCGCTCGTCAACAATTTGGTTACCCGACTTCGTTCCCTAACTATCTCATCGACTCGTAACTTGAGCTCAGCTGATGCATCGGGCTGCAACGAAGCCAAGACAGCCGCTTGGGCTAGACCATTGACCAAGAAAGGTAATGCCACTTTGTCTAGCGCACTTATAATTTCTACATTCCCCACTGCATAACCAACACGCAAATTCGCTAGGCCGTATGCCTTTGAAAACGTTCTAAAAACGACAACATTTGAGTAAAATGGCAGTATCGCTTTAACCGGATCTTCGACATCTGAAGCGGTTACAAACTCAAGGTAGGCTTCGTCGATTACGACAACTACATCTCTCGGGACAGATTCCAGGAAACGTTTTAAATCAGCCGTAGAACAAACAGTGCCCGTCGGGTTATTGGGAGTGGACAAGATCACTAGCTTCGTTTTCAAAGTGACAGCACGGGAGACTGCATCTAAATCAAAAGCTTGATCCTTAAGAGGTATAGCTAGAGTAACTGCCTGCGAGATCGCTGAAAACAAAGGGTGAACTTCAAACGAGCGCCATGGATAGACAACTTCATCTCCTGGGTCAATGTAGGCTAAAAACAATTGCTGGAGTAAGCCCACCGAGCCACAACCCAGTGTGACCTGGCCGTTTTCCACATTCAACTTGGCTGCCAAGGCGGACCGCACTTCTGAGCCACGATGATCTGGATAGCGATTGAGAAGCCCAGCGCCATCGCTTACAGCGGCTAAAACGCTCGGGAGCGGCCCATACGATGTTTCATTCGAAGCGAGTTTTATTGCCTCATCTAGATTGTGTTCAGAAGCTGATTGTTCCGCTGACTTACCTGGTTTATAGGCCGGTAAATTGGCGACGACTGCTCTAGGTCTGCCCGTCAATGTTTCTACCTCTCTCTCGTGGATATCATTCTAGGAGCTATTCTGTAATCGCATTGATGAGGGGCCAATGCGGGTGTGAGCCACCTTCGGGATTCAAAGGAATTACTACAACTTCTGTCGCCCCAGCAGAATGATGTTCATCAATTCTAGTCAAAATATCAAGTCGTGAGCCCCAAGCAACTAGCGAATCGATCAGGGCGTCACTTCCGCCATTTTCAAAGTCTTGGTCCGAAAAACCTAACTTACGCCATGCCCGGTGATAATACTCGAGCGTCATATAGAACGCGAGAGCTTTACGAGCTAGACGGCGAGCTTCATGAGGGTCTTCGCACAGCAAACACATTTGAGAAACATTTAATTCTGTACTGTCGGCTAATTGTGCTTTGACATTTTGTGTATGTAAAGGAGTCTGCAAAAAAGTGCTAACTCCATCCACTTTGGGGATAACCATGTCTAACATTTTTGGCCCATGAGCGGCTACGTGAAGAGGTGTAGCTTGATCACCAGGAATTGTGATTTGCGAATCTTTTACTTTATCGATATACATCTCTAGTTTTTTAACTGGTGGCTCCCAGACATGCCCTCGTTGTGATGCTAGACCAGAGTTCGAAACGCCCAGCCCTAAGACAAAACGGCCGCCGGAAAACTCGGTTAGAGTCTGCCCAGCGGCGGCCGCCGCAACAGCGTCTCGCGCGTAAACATTCGCAATTCCAGTAGCGACACGGATGAACTCAGTACGAGCAAGGAGGAAACCCGCAGTCGCGAAAGGTTCGCGACCAAATAACTCTGTTACCCAAATGGTGTTGACTGTCAGATCTTCTAATCGTTTAGCAAAGTCAACGAGAGCTATACCCGACATTCGATCAGTGTTGAACATGATCCCAATTGGTCGTTTAAAAGCTGTTTCTGGCACAGTTACCGCCCACCTCTCAAGTCCGCTGCCGTTTTGTTAATCACTTCAAGACTTCTGAAACCGCAAGTTCAGCGAAACGGTCTTCCGAATAATTTAAAATCTCTGTAAGAACTTTAAAGCTATGTTGACCATAAGTAGGGGCCGCTTCGGTGACTATCGCTGGCGTCGCAGACAACTTGATCGGTGTCGACTCGACCCAAGATGTTCCGCAAGTACCATGAGCCACTTCGACAAAAGCTTCATTAAATTGTAGTTGCTCATCTTCAGAAATAGAATCAACTCCAAGAATACGGTGAGCCGGAACTCCAGCAGCAATGAGCTCCTCCTCTGCATCTGCAATGTGTTTGCTAGATGTCCATTCGCTAATGATCTTGTCCAGGTAATCATGCCTGATTCTTCTCTCATCTACATTCAGACCTGCAATCTCCGCAGATCCAATCAGTAGAGACAATGAGCGCCAGTGTTCATCAGTTTCGCAACTAACAGCAACCCATGCCTCATCGCCTCTACATGGGTAAGCATTTTGAGGGGCAAACGCCGTATCTCTGTTCCCCATTCTAGTTGCCACTACTCCGTTAACTTCCTTATCCAACAGTGCAGGGGCAAGGAAGTGCAGAGCACCCTCCAATTGAGAAAAGTCTATATATTGTCCTTCTCCAGTTTTCAGCCGGTGATGCAGCGCCGCTACGAGGGCTAGAACAGTAAACCGCGGTGAACCGTAGTCAGTGAAGGCGCTATACGGTCCTGAAGGCATCCGGTCGGCCCAACCTGTGATTGGGTAGAAACCGGCTATTGCTGCAGCCATAGTCCCGAACCCTGCGTAATGAGCCATCGGACCTGTTTGTCCCATCAGACACGACGATGCCGCTATGATGTTGGGATTAATTGCCCGTAAACCGTCATAATCGAGGCCCCACTTTTTCATAGCGCCTGCGGAAAACGAGTCAGTTACAACATCTGCCCATCGAACCAAATCTTCGAGCACTGCTTTCGCTTCCCGGTTATTTAGATCTAATCCGAGACCTAGCTTGCCCGCATTTAGAGAATGGAATTGAAATGAGCCTTCTGGGTCACCTTCTTCTCCTCGAAAAGGCCCAACGCCGCGAAG
>CAJQGN010000010.1 GCA_905477545.1 uncultured Acidimicrobiales bacterium
ATTTTAGTTAATGCACCAGTCGCTTAACCTAAGTGAGTACCCTCCACACAATCTTGTCTTTGCAGTAAATGTTTACGGCAATCAACGAGAGATACAACATCGGTGTTTCAGCTTTGTCCAAACTGAGATACCTCACCAAATTATTAGCGTGCATCAACCCCTCCCCCCAAGGAATAGTGATGGCAAATTTCTTATATCGATTAGGTCGCTCCTGTGTGCGCCACAAACTTAAAACAATATTGATTTGGCTGGCGGTAGCTTTTACTCTCATCGGCCTTAATCGAGCTATTGGAGGGGAACTCACTAATGGGTTCAATGTCCCGGGCTTGGACAGTCAGAAGGCATACGACTTATTGGTTGAGGAATTCCCACAGCAGGGTGGAGTGAGCGCGAACGTAGTGGTCCGAGCGCCCGATGGCACGAAGCTATCTGACACTACCCAACAGAATGCCATTGATCGCCTCTCCTCAGCTTTGGTTTCTCTTGATGACGTTGAATCAGTAGTTCCGCCGACTGTGGGAGTCACTGTTAGCGCTGACCAGACCGTTGGACTATTCACTGTTCAGCTGGTGACCGATCCGCTTCCGACGTTTGCAACTATTGAGCGATTGGAAAGTGCGCGCGCTTTGGCTTTAGGCAGTAGCAATGATCTTCAAATTGAGTTCGGTGGAGATCTCTACAACGTGGCTGATGAGCCCGAAACTGGAGTCGGTGAAGCTGCAGGGCTAATCATGGCAGTCATAATTCTTTTGTTAGCATTTGGAAGCGTCGTAGCTATGGGACTACCTATCGGCTTAGCCTTATTCGGCCTTGCTATAGGAATTGGAGGCATTATCGGTCTGGTCGCTATAGCCATGGAAGTACCAGAATGGACTCCCAATATGGCTTCGATGATCGGGTTAGGCGTCGGTATTGACTACGCACTATTTGTCGTAACTAGATTCCGAGAAGGGCTTTCTGATGGTTTGACAGTTGAAGACGCCGTCGGTCGAGCAAATGCAACCGCCGGGCTCTCAGTAATTTTTGCTGGCGGTACGGTAATGATCGCAATCCTAGGACTGGCAATGGCTGGGATACCGTTTATGACTGCAGCTGCAGTAGCTGTGTCAATAGTCGTTGCGACATTGGTTATTGCATCGGTGACTCTGTTACCGGCCATGCTTGGTTTAGCTGGCCATCGAGTCAACTCCAAAAAGGTTCGCAAACGCGGCAACGTAGCCGCCGGGGAAACCGGTCAAAAATGGACAGCTTGGGGTAACCACGTATCGAAGTTCGCGTGGCAATACCTGATTGGGACTACTGTGCTGCTTGTAGCGCTCACTGCACCGGTACTTAAATTGGATCTCGGCTTCCCTGACCAAGGCAATAGCCCTATAGATTCTACTGCTCGAAAAGCCTACGATCTTATGACCGACGGGTTTGGTGCAGGTTTTAACGGGCCACTTGTGATCGCTATTGACACTTCGGTAGTTGATAGATCTGAAGTTCCTGCGCTCACTGCAGCTTTAGCCAGCGATCCTGGTGTTGCATTTGTTCAGCCTCCCCAGTTTAGTAGCACCGGTGAAGCAGCTAGCATCATTATTTTTCCCGCTACAGCGCCACAAGCAAAAGAAACTTTAGAGCTTTTAAACAGGGTTCGTTCACAAATTTTTCCAACTGTTTTAACCCAATCCAAAGCGGCACATGTAGGTGGTGGCACGGCTTCATTCGCCGACGTCTCTGAACGCGTTTCTGATCGGACGCCTATATTCATCGCCGCAGTTATTTTTCTCAGTTTTATTTTGCTAATGCTCGTCTTCCGATCAATCCTGGTTCCGATCAAAGCAGCCGTCTTGAATTTGCTTTCGATAGGTGCTGCTTACGGAGTGCTAGTAATGGTTTTCCAGTGGGGTTGGGGTTTAGGGATAATCGGACTTGCAGAAACCGTTCCGATTGTTTCATTCGTTCCAATGTTCATGTTCGCAGTACTTTTTGGCCTCTCGATGGACTATGAAGTGTTTCTGCTTAGCCGCGTCAAAGAAGAATATTTGAACCATAAAGATAATACTCGTAGCGTTATTTTTGGTATCTCTAATACTGCTCGGGTAATCACCTCGGCGGCGCTGATAATGATTGTTGTGTTCTTAGGGTTTGTGACAAATGCTGATCCCATACTCAAAATGATGGGCCTTGGGTTAGCGACCGCAATATTTGTTGATGCAACTATTGTGCGTGTGATTCTCGTTCCGGCTTCGATGAAGCTTATGGGTGATGCTAACTGGTGGTTCCCGAAGCGTTTAGGCTGGTTGCCGCGTCTAGATATCGAGGGTGAAACAGGTTTACCTGAACGCCAATACGACTTAACTGATCAAAGTACTTAAGGTCCAAACGGTCAGGTTATGAGCAGCATGCAAGCCAAGCCCCGCGAACCATCCGTAACGAACGCGACCAATTGTGAAAATCAGCCCGAGCCACAACTGAGGACTGACGACAAAAGGCGCTGCCAGGATCGCTCCAATTGTCCAGTCAACTTCGAAATTTACTAAATGAACCAGCCCGAAAATAGTAACAGCAATCCAAATAGGCCACTTCGGGTTGTTGCGCCACCAATTCTCGGCACTTTGTTTCCAAGGTCGTACTGACCAGACACACAAACAAATTATTGAAATGATAATTAAGGGCCAAAAGACCATTAGGGCTCCGATAGCGCAACTTAACGCGACAAGCGGGAGCGAAAGGTTTATTTGCAGAGGTAATCTGTACGTCACTTCTTCCAGAAGAGGAGCTATCAATACCACTAGCAGCAGCTGTTGCCAAGGAGAATACAGATCAAGTTCTGATTCTAGAATGCTGGTGTACCCAGCCGCTTCAGACACTGCCGCAAATAGCTGCCAGGCAGCGAGCGAGCCGACAAAACCACAAACGAAAAGAAGCGTTAAGTCCTTCAACCGATGTTGCGACTTTCCGGCTCTTAACCAGTCAGGGTTGAGCAGAAAACGAAATCTGAGGCGAGTATCCTCACTAGGCGAATCGTTTTCCATACACCACTTTCTTTCAAATCGTGAGGCCTTAGGACTAGAGGTACCCAGTTTAACTGTGCAACTTGTGCTCGGCTCTCACAGGCGCAATGCCAAACCTATAACTATCTCTAAGTCAACTCGGCTTCGACTGGTAAGGCTCGATACGAACCGCTACTTCATTAGCCAGGAGTCTGCCATCTCGGTTCAAACGAACATGTCCCGGTCCCGCTTTTTCGACGAGATGAGCAACTGACTCAGGGACTACGTCTGATGGCACACCATTCGA
>CAJQGN010000011.1 GCA_905477545.1 uncultured Acidimicrobiales bacterium
AGAGGATTTCCTGATAAAGTCCCCGCTTGGTAAACCGGGCCTTCTGGCGCTAATGAGGACATCACGTTGCTGTTTCCCCCGAAAGCTCCTATAGGCAAACCGCCGCCGATTACTTTGCCGTAGCAAGCTAGATCTGGTTTAACTTTTGACCATTCAGATGCGCCACCACGAGCTAGTCGAAATCCCGTTATTACTTCGTCAAAAATTAGGAGAGCACCTGCCTTATCGCATGCGAGTCTCAAATCCTTTAGGAAATTTTCTGTCGGACCTATAACTCCCATATTTGCGGCAACGGGTTCAACTATCACGCACGCAACATCGGTGCCTATATCTGGGACAACATTATATGGCACTACCAAAGTGTCCGCTACCGCTGCCAATGGCACTCCGACTGACCCAGACAAACCGAGAGTTGCTACACCACTGCCGCCAGCAGCTAAAAGCATGTCTGCGTGCCCGTGGTAATTTCCGGCAAACTTTATAATCCGATCTCTTCCTGTGTGCCCTCGAGCAAGACGAATGGAACTCATGGTTGCTTCTGTACCACTATTGACAAGGCGTACTTTCTCCACACCTGGAACTCGTTCGACTATCTCATTCGCAAGTTCGACTTCCCCAATTGTTGGCGCCCCATAAGATGTACCTTTCTCGGCTGCTCCACAAATAGCAGATGTAACCGATGGATGTGCATGCCCAGCTATAACTGCCCCATAGGACTGCACTAAGTCGATATATTTGCGCCCCTCGACATCGTACACATACGCTCCCTGAGCGTGATCAACGAAATATGGTATTCCACCAACTGATCGGAAAGCACGTACCGGTGAGTTAACACCACCTGGAATTAGTGCTTGTGCTTTTTCAAACAATTCAGCGTTGGTTTGCAAAGTTCTGATCATCTCTTTTAATAATTATGTCAACGAGTATCATACGGGCCATTTATGCGCGGAGACTCAAACAGAGACTCCAGGAGTTGGTTCGGGTCTACATCAGTCAAATGCTCTAAGCACAATGTTGCAAGACTAAAATCTAATTTTCTGACTAGTGGATTAGGAACTGCGACAACCTCGAGCCCAGCATCTGTTGCCGCCTGTACACCATTTGGGCTGTCTTCTATAGCCACTGCTTTAGTACAATTTGGTCCGAGTAATTCAAGTGCCTTAACGAACACATCTGGCGCTGGTTTTGAAACACCGTGAACATCATCTCGACACACTACGTGTTCGAAATGCTCGAAAAGGTTTAGGCGTTTCAAATGTCTATCGACCCATTCATGTGCAGAGCTTGAAGCAACAGCAAGTTGAATACCTTTATTCCCGGCGGCGTCAATAAGGTCAGTTACTCCGGGTAATGGTTTCTTTGACTCGGTAAGAGTGTCCTTAGTTTGCTGCCTTCTAGTCATTAGCTCATGCCGGTTTAATGGTTCACCTAGAATACGTTCTAATTCATCAATCCATGAGTCTCTCCGGTTGGTTCCCATTCCTTTCAGCCACCAATCTAAAGGAAGTTCGAGACCATAACTTTTCCATACTTCAACCATGGAGTCCCATGCCGGGGTCTCAGTGTCAAGGATCGTTCCATCAAAGTCAAAAATCAGCGAGTAACTCATTAATGAGACACTGCTAAATCTATGACCGCTTTTAACAAGTCACCCACGGAGGGAGATTTTGCGACAGCACCAACTTGTATACCCTTAGCGAGGCAGGCCTCTGCAGTCACGTTCCCTATACACACGATTTGATTATCTATTGATAGTCCTCGCTGTTTTATATGCCCCTGAACCGCCGATGGTGAGGCAAAAATTATTATGTCTGCATTTATTAGTTTTTCAGTAACAGCAGTCGCCAGTGAAGGAGTAACAGTTCGATAAGCAGCTACGGCGTCTACATCCCAGCCTCGTTCTCTGAGACCTGCTGCTAGATCTGGTCGCCCTTCGCTAGCCATTGGGACAAACACTCGGTCATTTTTCTTCGGTTCTGGAAAGGCTCGAGCAAGTTCAGTTGCCTTGTACACCGTGGGAAGAAGATCGACTTCTCGTTTCATTTCTTCTAAAACTTTTTCGGCGGTTGCCAGCCCTACAGCAGCAATTTTTAGATGATCAAATCTACGGATAACTCCTCGTCGAGCCCCACGCGCTAGCGAGGCTGCTACTGCATTTGCTGATGTGAAAGCTACCCAAGAGTATCTATCTAAACGGAGTAGGGCATCATCAAGGGGCTGCCCGCCGTCCAGGGGCGGCACGATAGCGATAGAGGGGGCTGCTATCACATCGGCACCTTGTCTTTCTAAAGCTTTGATAAGAGTTGCTGACTGGTGAGATGCCCGTGTGACAACAACGCTCAGCCCTTTTAACAAGCCTTGCTCACTAATCACATTTCAGGTCTTTCTCTCGAATAAAGTAGTGATGCCCCACCCTTATCATTTAACAAAGAATCAGCTATATCTTTCCCAAGCGAAGCTGGGTGTCGGCCCGTTTTTTCATCTCGTATAATTGTTGATCCATCATGTGTCGCAATTACCGCAGTGAGGGTCATCACCTCTCCAGTTTTTGTGGCGTGCGCTCCAACGGGCAAGTCACATCCACCTCCAAGTTCTGCTAAGAACGATCGCTCAGCTTGAACACACTCAGAAGTATTTAGATCGATTAAATTCGTTAGTATTTCACCAATTGTTTCATCGCTCGTCCGACATTCCAGAGCTATTGCGCCTTGTCCAACCTGAGGAACAAATATTGTCTCGTCTAGCGTTTCACTAATCACATTTACTATCCCAAGACGTTCAAGCGCAGCAGCAGCAACCACGATTGCGTCAATTTCTGCTGATTGAAGAGCTCCGATTCGTGTTTCGATGTTGCCACGTAGACCTACAAAGTGTAGATCTGGGCGTATGTTCGAAAGTTGTGCCTTTCGTCTTACAGACCCGGTAGCGACAACAGCGCCGTCGCGTAGTTCGTGTAAGCGGGTTCCAATTAGCGAGTCACAGACATTGCCACGCTTTAGACATCCAATTATTTTCAATCCAATCGTTGGGATAGACATAAGGTCTTTGGCGCTGTGCACAGCCAAGTCGGCTCGCCCATCAAGCACTGCTGCTTGGACTTCTTTAACAAAAACACCTCTACCAGCTAGTTCCCAGATTGGACTTTGTTGGTCACGATCTCCTTCAGTTTTCACTAATACCAGCTCGGGCTCGTGCCCTAGTGCTTTCAACTGAGTAGCTACTGTCTCAGCTTGCCATCGAGCTAAGCGGCTTCCGCGCGTGGCAATTCTCATTTGCTGTCTTTAGAGATCAAACAAGTCTCTAACCGAATCTGCGAGGCGATCGCCTTTGGCCGATCCAGCCGAGTTCTTGAGACCAATTGTGGGTTTATGTAATAATTTAGCTGTCAGAGTCCGAGTAAGTTGTTCAATCGCCACACGATCAGAATCGGTGAATTGACTCTGACTTTGAAAAAACCGGTCTATTTCTCGACATCGGATCGTATCGACATTTATCCGCAGTTTTGAGATCAACGGCGCCATTTCACGCGCTGATCTCAAGTCGCCAAAACGTTTAACTTCCTGGTCAATAATTGTCTGAACGTTCTCCACCTCATTTATTCGTTCCTCTATGCCCACTGCTGCAAAGGCCGATAGATCGTCCATATCCAGCAAAGTGACACCGTTGATTGAGGCGGTATCCGGATGAACATCACGCGGTACCGCTATATCCACAATCAATAACGGGCGTCCCGAGCGACTTTTAGCAACCTCTTCAACTGACGTGTGATCAAGGATTACAGAGGTAGCTCCAGTTGAGGTCAATAAAAGGTCTACTTCGCTAAGCGCAACGCTTAGTTCGCTTAAAGCGACGGTTTTACCACCAATTCGTTCAGCTAAATCATTAGCTTTCTTAATGGTCCGGTTCGCCACTTGAACCTCTTGCGGTCCAGCCGCTGCGAGGGCAACGACCATACCTTCAGCCATTTCTCCTGCCCCAACAACCAATACTTTCTTTTTCTCTAGGCTCCCTAGATGGTGCGTTGCCATCAGAACCGCAGAATGCGAAACAGAAGCGGTATGACGGCTAATAGATGTCTCTGACCGCACTCGTTTCCCAGTTTCTAGGGCATGACGAAATAGCAGGTTCAGTGCAGGGCCTGATGATTTCTCGATCCTGCTGGTTTCCCATGCTGTTTTTACTTGGCCTTGAATTTCTGATTCACCTAAAACTGCTGAGTCAAGACCAGATACGACCGAGAACAGATGCTTCACGGCATCTTCATCGTTATGAACGTAGAGATAATCAGCAATATCTTCTGGCGCAACGAAGGCGTTATCAGCTAGAAAATCTCTTACTTCTGCATAAGCGGCGTGAAACTTTTCAGCGACTACGTAGATTTCCGTTCGATTACACGTTGAGATCACAACAGCTTCACTTATGTGGTCTTGCTGCATCAAGTCTGTCAACTTTTTCGGCAAGTCTTCACTCGCAATAGTCGACTTTTCCAAAAGCTCAAGCGGAGCGCTCTGGTGACTCAAACCTAAGATCACGATCGACAAGGGGAAACCGTTCCATAAGAGTTCATCAAATTGCAGCAAGATCTTTTGCTACAACATCAACTGATAACAAAGTTAGCACTTACAACCTACTCGATACTCAACAACTTTTAAGTCAAAAAACGACTCTTAAATCAAAGTATCTTGTGAGATTATAGGGCGAGTGAAAATAATTGAACAGTTGCAGCGACCACTATCAAAGTTAAAAGTATCCCGACCGCAACGGTAGTTCCTAATCTCATGATGGCTGACGGATTGTTACAGCCGACCCTGGCGCAAGCCCTGGTGTGGCTACGCTGTCTCCCTGACCAATTACTAACGATATAAGCCCATGTATGTCTTCAACAAGAGCCATCTGGCCAGAGGCTACATCAAGAGCTTTTTGAAGGCGAACCACTCTTTTTTCATCGTTAAATTCAACAATGAAAATATCTCCTAAATCTGTTAGAAGATCTTTATCTAAGTTAAGTTGAGCAGAACCAAATCTATCTACCCAAAGAACCTCAGCGGAAACAGCGCCATCAGTCTCGGTTCGCGTAACGGGCATTAACGAGGGTAACAAAAGATTTGGATCAATCATTTCGCCGAGTTCGTGCAGCGACGAACCTGCAGCCAACTTTGCAGCTATAGGAGCAATCACGTCACGTCCCGGGTCCACAGCACCAGGTGATTTAATATGATGTTCAGGTTTCACTAACTGAATCGCGTGTTGAGCGCCACCGACAACAGCAACTGCAGCACCTAAAGTTCCATTATCAGGTCCGACCAATATCGATTGGCCATTACCTACTTCAACCGCTATTGCCGGTCTTTCTAAGTGTTGTCCAATAGTAACTAAAACAATTCCTGGTCGAAGATAGGGAACACTTCGAGCAAGCATCAAAGCAGCAGATTTACTATCTCCAGGTTTTATTTCATGGCAAAGATCAAGAATTCGCGTCTTTGGCGTAATTTCACGAATTACAGAGTGGAGAATGCCCACAGACTCGTTAGATGTTCCTAAGTCTGTAAGGCACGTAATGGTGTCATACTCATTCATTTCTATGACCGACCTAATTCCTCTGACCGTTGGGTAGCAGCTTTGACTGCTGAGGCTAAAGCTACTCGCATTCCGCTTTTTTCTAGCTCATGAAGGCCAGCAGCAGTGGTTCCTCCAGGTGAGGTCACATCCGCGCGCAGTTCTGCTGCTGGTTTACCCTCTGCAAGTAGCTTTGCAGCACCGAGCAATGTTTGGATTGTTAAATCAGTTGATATTTTTCTAGGAAGTCCGACAAGGACACCTGCGTCTATGAGCGCTTCAGCAACCAAAAAAATATATGCAGGTCCTGAGCCTGAAAGTCCCGTTACCGAATTTAAGAGCGTCTCATTAGTTCTCACCACTAGACCAACTGCTCCAAGAATTGATTCTGCCCATAGAAAGTCGTCTTCGGTCGCCGCTGAGTTGCCACAAATAGCTGATGCGCCCTCACCAACTAAAGCTGGTGTATTCGGCATGGCTCTAATAACTGGAACTTTGCCTCCCGTGGAATCATCAATTGTTGAAGTGGTAACTCCTGCTGCAATCGAAAGCACTCGTTTGACACCTGTTTCGGTCAATAACGAGGCAACTTCAGGGACAATATTTGGCTTCGTTGCCAAAATTGCTCCGTGACACGGCTCAATTTTACTCGAACACATGATTTCGTATCGTTTGCTTATTTCCATTCTTCGTTCTTCTAGTGGCTCAACGACTACGATCTTATTTCGTTCATGGCCGGCATTTAATAAGCCGCCAAGTAACGCTTCGCCCATCTTGCCGCCGCCAACAATTAATAGATCAGCCATGCCGTCAACGGTACCTGCGTGAGCGAGACTCAACGACAAATCACAATTATTGAATCAAAGTTGGTTGCTCAGTGACCCGAGTTCGCAATGGTAAGTTTTGAGGGACGAAAGCAGTGGATTAGCCAAAAATTAAAACAAATCCAATGCCGAACCCTAACAAGACAACAAACATCACGAATCTATTCACTCAAACACCCAACTCATTCAATAGAGGCCTTTCTCGAACTCCGCTGCTTAAATTTCCAGTAACGCGTTAAATATTGCGTTTGTAATCATAAACCTAGATGAAATCAAAACCGGCGCAGCTGCAAGGGTGTCAGCGTGCTTACATCTATTTTGATGGTCGTTGCCTACCTGCTTATTCAGATGAAATCTCCAACAAACTATTTCTATGGAAAAATAAAAAATTTATTAATCCCTTAAGAATTTTTAGACCAAGCTGGCTCAGCTTTGGTTCAGTTTTCCAACCAGTTTTAATTCCTATCCAAACTGGTACACCGTAATCGATGCCTCCGTTAAAGAAACCAAGCCTATGATTATTATAAAGCTCACAAGTTTTGGGTTAACAGTAAGCAAACAACACTGATCAGGGGAATTTATAATGGCAGCAGATTTTTTGGCTATGAATGAGAAAGCGATCAAAGAATTTCGAGAAAACGAGGGACAGTGTGGCCCGCCATTTGAAGGAACCCCGATTGTGCTCGTAACCATGACAGGAGCTAAGTCTGGCCGTGAATTATGCTCACCTCTTGCCTACACGACCGATGGCGACGATCTTGTGGTCATTGCGTCTATGGCGGGCGCCCCTAATAATCCGAACTGGTACTACAACTTTATTACTAACCCGGATGTAACAATCGAAATAGGCGTTGACAAATACGAAGCTACGGTGATCGAAACCAAAGATGCAGAACGTGCCCGGCTGTATTCTGCACAGGCTGAGCAACTACCTGTTTTTCATAAATATGCTGAACGAGCCGCTCCACGAGTCATTCCAGTTTTTCGGATCGTTCGTAAATCAGAGTAATAAGTTAGTGACCACTAATTGATTTAGTTTCGAGCAGGTTTTTATAGGGGGAAGCCATGTTATCTAGTTATCGCGTAATTGAGTTAGCAGACGAACGCGGCCAACTTGCTGGAAGCGTTCTGGCCTCGTTGGGTGCAGACGTGATTACGGTCGAACCACCCGGTGGTTCTCATTCTCGACAGGTTGGACCATTCGCGGGAGACGTCGTATCGCCGAATACTTCGCTGTGGCATTGGTCATATAACAGAGGCAAGAAATCAGTGGTCCTCGATCTTGAAACATCTGGAGGACGCGACGAATTGCTTCGTTTAACCGACGGCGCAGACGTTGTTATCGAAGCCTTCGGACCCGAAGTATTAGATGAGTTAGGACTCGGCTACGCCGTGATGGCTAAGAGAAATCCTGCACTGATCCATTTATCTATATCTGCGTTCGGTGGCACCGGCCCCAAAGCCAAGTGGCCAGCAACTGATCTGACGATCATGGCGTCGGGCGGGCAGATGGTGTTAACCGGAGACTCCGACCGTTCTCCGCTTCGGATTCCTCTACCTCAGGCATACGCTCATGCAGCCGCCGAGTGCTCCAGCGCTGCGTTGATCGCCTTGTATGAAAGAGAAAACAACTCAGGTTTAGGTCAACACATTGATCTTTCAGCTCAGGCTTCGACATTGCAGGCAAGCCAGACCTACATGGTCGCCCTCGCTATTAACGCACCGGAATCCAATCGAGAAGCTGGCGGGGTTACCGTCGCAGGAATCTATATACAACTTATGTGGCCATGCGCTGATGGTCACGTATCAGTAACAGTTCTGTTTGGAACAGCACTAGGTCCATACACCCGGCGACTCATGGAATGGATTCACGAAGAAGGTTTTTGCGACGAAGAGACTCTTAACAAAGACTGGTTGAACTATGCCGACTTACTGTTTTCCGGCAGCGAGCCGGTCGACGAGTACGACAGAGTCAAGCAATGCGTTACTGACTTTTGCATGACAAAAACAAAGCAAGAGTTGTTCGACGCTGCTTTCGAAAAGCGTCTACTTATAGCTCCAGTCACAACTGCTGAAGATGTGTACAACAACCCCCACCTCCAGGCACGCGACCTATGGGAGGACTTAGTAATTGAGGGCCGAGAAGTCAAATTCCCCGGCAGGATGGCCATTTTCTCCGAGACGCCACAAGTTCCGCTGCCGCCCCCACCATCAATTGGTGAACACACAACGCAAGTTCTTTCCGAGCCGCAAAGAAAGCCGAGCGTTTCAATTCCAGCAATCCCAGATCGTCGAGGCAAAGCCCTCGACGGTTTAAAGGTGCTCGATTTCATGTGGGTTATGGCTGGCCCCGCAGGGAGTCGCGTTCTAGCTGACTACGGGGCGAACATAGTTCGAATAGATTCCGAAGCTAGAATGGACACCGCGCGAACCTTGTTTCCATTTCATGATGATGAAGGACTGCCAGATAACTCAGCCCTGTACAGTAACATGAATGCTAACAAACGCGGATTGTCGCTCGATCTGAATAACCCCAAAGCGATCGAAGTGGTTCACGATTTAGTGCAATGGGCCGATGTCGTACTTGAATCTTTCTCACCAAAAGGTATGCGAGGCTTCGGTCTTGGCTACGAGTCGTTACGCAAAATCAAACCTGATTTAGTGATGGCGTCGAGCTGCATCATGGGACAAACCGGCCCTTACACAGAGCTAGCTGGCTACGGAACGATGGCCGCTGCTATTTCAGGGTTCTTCGAACCCACTGGTTGGCCTGACCGTGGACCATCAGGGCCATTTGGTGCTTACACCGACTACATATCAAGCCGTTACTTGGTGGCATGTGTCATGGCAGCTGTCGAGCATCACAGAGCAACTGGACAAGGTCAGTATCTCGATTTTAGTCAAGGAGAAGCCTCGATGCAGCAACTCGCTCCATTGCTTCTTGATTGGTCAGTAAACGAACGTATGTGGGAGCGACGTGGAAACAGAGACGACGTTTTCGCTCCCCATGGAGTATTCCCATCGACTGGCGATGACGAATGGGTCGCGATCGCTGTCTGCGATGACAATCAATGGCAGGCATTATGTGACCTCGCGGGCACTTCAGGCCTGAAAGACCTAACTGTTGAACAACGACGAACCCGTCAAGACGAACTCGAAGAGTTAGTTAGCAACTGGACCTCTTCGCAGTCAAATAACGAAGTGATGCAACAGTGTATCGCTGCCGGGATTCCCGCTCATCAGGTTCAAAACAGCCGCCACGCCCTCATTGACCCGCAGCTAAAACACCGAAACCATTTCATCGAGGTAGGCCATCCAACTCAGGGTAGAACAACGATTGAAAACACTCGGTTCATCATGTCGCGCACTCCAGCCGTCGTTACCTACGGAGGTCCCACCTGGGGGGAACACAATTGGGAAATTTTGACCGAAGAACTCGGATATGACCCAGATCGGATCGCTGATCTTGCGATTGCCGAAGTTCTTGGTTAGGTACCGACAGGCAGCCGGCTACTTTTAGGCCGGGCCTGCCGATACAACAGGTAAGCAAGAACAAATTGAAGCGGGAGCCTGGCGAGGTTACGCACCCACACATCTGGCGCGCCTTCGACTCTTATATTTTCCCCATTGCCAGAAGATACTTTGACATTGTTAACAAACATGTCGATGTTGGCGGGAAACACAATTACTAAAAGCACAATCAAGCCCCACGCTGCTTTTCTTCTTGTTACAGGCACGAGAAGGGCACAACCCAGCGCAATTTCTAGAGCGCCAGAAATCTGGTTAGCTAACGAGGGGCTCGGTACCCATCTGGGAACTATCGCCTCAAAAAAGCTCGGTGATAGGAAATGGCTTACCCCTGCAGCAGCAAATAGAGACCCAATCAAACCTGCCACAATATTTTTCTTTATTAAATTTACTACCATTCACCATCTCATGTTTCCACACAGCAGAAGTTTCTTCCGCCAATCCATATATTGGAATCGACGGGTCTAACTAAATATCGCAACAACCGGGCTCGCGTGATGCCCATACATTAACCATCTACCATCTGTTTTTTTAAACACGTTCACGGTTGTCACGGTCGACAAATTTGGACCAAGTAAATTTTCTTCAAGGGTTACCCAAGCTGTATTTGCACTGGTTTCTACACGTATTTCTGACAGCACAAACTGTGGTGGGCCAGCTCCATTCAAAATGTTTCTGAAAGATTCCTCCACCCTGTGCCAACCATGCAGGGCAGGCCAACCAGGATGGGTACACCAAACCTCCAGCACATGGGCCCAGGTATCCGATAGTGCTTGTAGATTACGCTCCTCAAATGCTTTATAAAAATTGCTATTTACCTTGAGAACTTCAGCAGTGTGATCCACATATTTCCGATCGGTTTGAATTCCGCTTTCAGTAACTTCGAGCTTAAGTCACCTCTAGTTGTCACGAGCTAGCGGATAATCGTCGGGTTTCCTTTATGTCCAAATGATGTAGTTATTTCCGCTATTTCAAATCCCTTTGGAGCTTCGCCATTGACGGCATACAAGTACAAAGCAGTTTGGAATACTGCTGTAAGGGCAGTGAGGACCACAACAAGAGCAACGATTAGCAGAACACCTAACACAATTAACAACCAGAAGCCGTTAGAGACTCCAACTGCTATCAAAGCTATTGCTGGTATCGCAGCTATCAAGCCAAGCAAACCAAAACCGACGCTCGCCGTAAGGTTTTCACCCCATGTTTTCTTAAACAACGAACTCGAGCGCTTAACTCCTTCAATAGGTCCTAAATCTTCGAACATGACTGCCGGCACAACCAAAAAGGTCAACACTTTCCATGCTGTGTCTAGAAGAGACGCGACTATGCGTCCCATCATGCCTTCTCGATTTTGAAAGGCTCGAAGAATTATACCCACAGTTGCAGTGAGTATCGCCCAAGGTATTAGCCGATGAAGTTTAGAAGCGGCTCCCTTGAGAGCCGAACTAATCGTTGGATCACCACCCGTAAATCTTTGATGCGCTCCGCAGACTAATGCCCCTTGGAAATAAACATTTATGATGCTCAACCCAAAGACCGCAAGAACTGCAAGTAATATCGCCGGGCCCGATCCATCGCTATTCTGGTTCGTAAAATCCACCCCAGCACTGTTTGCTAGAACCCAAATAAAGCCGAAGAAAACCAAAGAACTTACTGCATTTAGAATCGGCAAAACTAGGAGTTCTCTATCAAGTTTTATTACCGACCAAGATGATTTCGCCAATGTCCAGGTTTTAGAAAGCACTATTGTCTCCGGTCTGTAGCTCCGCTTGAGTAGTTTAACTTACAATTTCGAGCCAGCCTTAAATACCCTCGATATAACAACGAGCTCACTAGTCGTGCACAGTTTATGAAAAAATTCCGTCAAAATTAGTTAAAGATCCGATGACAATGATGGCATTAGATTATCGGCCTTTATATGACTAAAGAAGCTAGTCTTAGCCTAAATTTAACGTGTGTCAGACTATAAAAATGAGATGACCCGGATCCTCACAATTCCCATAGACGGAGCAGCTGCCCTGCGACAAATCTTGGGGATTTTGATGGACCATGATTTCGCAAGCGGCAATAATCGTGTTCAGGAACTCGACGCTCGACTCCAAATCCCTTGGAACGAGCAAGAGTGGCTTGTTCTAAAGGGCAAAGATCAAGGGGTACCACTGTCAAAACAAGACGCCAAATTGTTAGTAGATGGCCTCTACTTCACCGAAATGATGAGCATCCATCTTCCTTTCTTCGACCAAGTTGCAGCGGTAAGTTCTTGGATTATTGGCGAACTAGAGGACCTATTTCCCGGCGTTTCAAATAGGTAACTTTGAAATACACCCATAATCAGAGGCGATGATTCCCCGTCAGATGCACTACCTTTAGGTTATGAGCAGGTTAGAACTCTATGAACGCCGCACCTACGACGTTGCGGTCGGCGAAATGTCCCAGGTCCTCAATCTCTATGCGAGCGAAGGCTGGCCAGCTCTTGAAGCTGGAAATCATTCACGTCATCTTGTTGGGTATTTTGTTTCGGATACTGGTCCTCTTCATCAGCTTATCCATATGTGGCGATTCGACAGTGACGCCCAACGTCGTGAGTTTTGGGCAAACTTATTCGCTGACGAAAAGTTTATTAAATTCGCAGTACGACTCCGCCCCTTGCTGATCCGTCAAGAAATCCAGCTATTGCAGTCAGCTCCTTGGGGGCCGAGACCATGAGATTTAGATAATATTCAGCGGGCAAGGTCATTAAGCGTGACCTGGGAAACGATTATCTATTAATTATTAAATTAACAATAACCACTCATTATATTTAATATCTTATTAATAATTAATAGATATTACAAAAATAATAATATTGAGAACGTCTTTGATAAAACGATTAAGCCCTTTCAGGCCGGCCTAGACAACCGCGACACGATGTGACAAATGTCACGTTGTTTCAGTGCACAAATGAGGCCTAACTCTGACATACTCACATGTGTAAAGTAGAAAAATACAAGCGTGGAAAAGCTCTCGACAAACTGGTAACCCCCTTTCCAAGTAGTCGAGACATTCCAATTAACAGACCCGGAGCTTGCCCCCACTTGCTTCGGGTCTAGTTCTTTTTGTCATAATGAACTTCAGGACCCGAATCTGCGAAGAAGTAACTCGATGAACGAACTCATAGGTATTCTCAGAATTAATTTAACTACTAAATACGCTACTTTTCACGGTCGAGACTCGCGCAGCGAATATTGGCTTTGGTTTTTGTCAACAGCTCTAATCGATAGCCTGTTTGCGCTAATCCCAATAGCTAACGCGTTTATCGGTTTGCTTTTACTCATACCAGGGCTCGCAGCCGCAACGCGACGACTTCACGATTCAGGTAGAAGTGGCAAATGGCTACTCTTGCTCTTGGTGCTGGTGATTGGTTGGATTTGGTTGGCAATCCTACTGTGTCTACCATCCGCAACAGAGCCAAATCAGTATGGCAGCCCCAAACCGCGAAACAATGGTAACTCCAACGGATCGAACCAACAGCGCCCGTATCGATAGATCAGGTCCAAGGGCTTAGACTATTTCTAAAGAAGACTCTGTTACGAGCGAAAAAATCCGGAAACTATTTAAGCGGGCTAGCAGGGATTCGAACCCCGAACCTTCGGTTCCGTAGACCGATGCTCTATCCAGTTGAGCTACTAACCCTAGATTTGAATTTTCTTGCACTATTAAATTACTTTAATTTGGCGGAGAGGGTGGGATTCGAACCCACGGATAGGTGTAAACCCATCACTTCCTTAGCAGGGAAGCCCATTCAACCGGACTCTGGCACCTCTCCATCGATATTCTTTCGCAACGAAAGTTTCCTGAACATTTACAAAAAGGAAACCCTCGGCCAGTTTAAGCCCCTAAAGGCCTGGACCCCACCTAACTCCCTTGTTGGCTAACAATTGCTTTGCATTCAACGCTTCGCACAATGAGAGGATAATCATCAACAAGGCCCTGACTCACACCAATGATGTCCGCACAAGATAAAGTATTTCGCGGTCCACGAACATCCCCTTCAATGAACCCCTAAAGCTCCTAACCAGAGCCCAAATGAATCGTTTCAACTAATCTCCACAGCTAAAATTTAGGCCATTCATAATCACTTACCCATATAGCAACATTACCAATAAGTAGAGCCAAAGTAGCATTCGCAGTTCCACACACAAAACACAGCTTTCTCGCCACCGGGTTAGCCTTAACGGCCGCTAGTGTGCAAGGTGGAGGGGTGGCAGAGCGGACTAATGCGCTGGTCTTGAAAACCAGTGATGCGCAAGCATCCGGGGGTTCGAATCCCCCCCCCTCCGCGCTATCAAGGCTCACTCCATTTGGTCGCGTAATGACTCGATCCACTCTTGAGCTTGACTCCAGTTTGCATTCGCATCCCTGACGGTTTGAGAATCAGCTGAACCATACGCAGGGTAGGAGCCCAAAAACTTAACATTCCCTTGTTTCATTTTTAGCTCCCTCAAACAATCAGCAACAACCTCGTCCGAAATGTGCCCCTCAAAGTCAAGCAGAAAACAAT
>CAJQGN010000012.1 GCA_905477545.1 uncultured Acidimicrobiales bacterium
CGAACTCTTTCATCCCGTCTGACGTGCCGTGGGCTTTCAGCGCATCAGAATCTGAATACATCTCATAGAACCAGACCACATTTTCATCGCCCTGATCTTTGTGAGCAGCATAAATTTCTGTTCCTGGTTCCCCTGAGACATTTTTAATACCAAGATCAGCTATCACCGCCAGAAGCGAATCACGCTCACCTTCGTTAGCAGTTAGTTTTGCTAGTAGCGCTGGTTTCGGCATCGGTTAATCCCCTTTTTGACGTTTTTGAAAGCATACGACTTTGAACAAGAGTATTGACGGTGGCATTTACCATCAATTGTTTTCAAATGATTATTTTCTTTAAACGATTTCATCCAGAATCGTTGAGCTCAAGACCAGAGAGCCGTCCGAAGTGCGCATACTGGCGAACCCAGGCTTCGCTACTCCCATTGCTACAAAAGAGTCACCATCGATGCTTGCTGAATAAATCTTTCCTAATATTTCACCATTTTCGTCATAAAGCTCATCTTCAGCGTGGAGTTCTTTAGTCGACTTAAACCGCTGCACCTGCTGTCTTCCTCCTTTACGCGCTGAAATTCGTTCGACAAGTTCTTGTCCGCGATAACACCCTTTGTTAAATGAGACAGCCATAGACAGGACACCTGATTCGTTAGGAATGCCACCAGACATTATCTCCCTACCCATCACAGGCAGCCCGAGAGACAACCTTACTTTTTCGTAAAAACCTTGAGTCTCGACTTTGGTAGGTGAGGAAACGCTGGAACCTAACAAATCGAACCCAGCCATGCCTGGCCAAAACGCTGGCGCTACGAAATCAGCCACAAATGATTCTGAAATTTCAGCAACACCGCGAACAGCAATCATGTCCCATTCAAGATCTGTGAATTCCGCTTTAGTTCGGAGTTTAAACCGTTCCAGGGACGCCCTCAAAGCAGCACCAAACATTGGCTCCGTATCCAAGTAGAAGAGATCAGTATCAGCACGAGATACTCTAAAGAACCCTTCAATCTGCCCGCGCGGCTCGAGCAGAAACGAAAAAGCTGATTGGCCAGGCTTAAGAGTTTCAACCTCCTGCGAGACCTGCCCTTGCAAAAAAGTTGCGGCGTCAGGGCCCTCAACTTTCAAAACATCTCTTTTTAGAAGTACTGAAAACACTTCATCCATGTTAACTATTCCTCTTCGTAAGGTTCCTTATTACGCTACGCACAAGTTCAATGCCAACGTTGTCATCCAGAGACATTATTGATTCTGGATGAAACTGAACCGCCGCTATCGGTAACTCTTTGTGCTCAACTGCCATAGCCACTCCGTCATCAGCACTAAGCGCGACAACTTTTAACTCATCAGGAATTTTGTCAAGCTTCGCAAAAAGTGAATGATACCGTCCCGCACGAAATGACTCCGGTAAACCCGCAAAAATTCGACTTTCAAAAGTTTTGATCAGTGAAGGCTTTCCATGCATAGGACTAACCAATTGGTCTAATACACCGCCATAGTATTCAACAATTGCTTGCAATCCTAAGCACACACCAAATATTGGAATTCCTTCTTCTATCGCTAGTTCAATAGTTTCTGAAATGCGAAAGTCTTCTGGCCGTCCCGGCCCGGGAGACAAAACCAGCAAATCAATTTTACTCCGGTCAACCTCATCTAGATGACCGCCTGACCTCAAGGTTGTAACCGACGCTCCCGTCTGTTTCAAGTAATTTGTCAACGTGTGAACAAAAGAATCCCGATGGTCGACCACTAGCACACGACAATTTTGTCCGGCCTGATCACCGAGAGGAGATTCCGATGAGTTTCGCGGAACGCGCAGCGCATCTAAAAATGCCGCAGCTTTAAGTTCAGTCTCAGCTTCCTCTGCAATGGGGTCAGAATCCCACAAAAGAGTGGCACCAACTCTGACTTCAGCTTTGCCATCCTTAATTCGTATGGTCCTCAACGTGAGGCCAGTATTTAATCCCCCGTCAAAACCGACCTTGCCGATAGCACCCCCATACCAGGACCGTGGTGATTTTTCATTTTCTTCTAAGAACTTCATTGCAGCAGCCTTCGGGGCTCCCGTAACGGTTACCGCCCAAGTGTGAGTTAGAAACGCATCTAACGCATCAAATTCCGAGCGAAGACGACCTTCAACGTGATCCACAGTATGGATAAGCCTCGAGTACATCTCAATCTGTCGACGCCCAATAACTTTCACCGATCCAGGGACACAGATTCTACTCTTGTCATTTCGGTCAACATCGGTGCACATAGTCAGCTCCGACTCATCTTTCGAAGAGTTAAGCAATGCCAATATTTGTGATGCATCATCTAACGGATCTTGCCCTCTAGCAATGGTTCCCGATATTGGGCAGGTCTCAACGCGGTCGCCTTCGACTCGAACATACATTTCGGGCGAAGCACCCACTAACCACTCGTTTTTGCCGAGGTTAATCAAAAACCCGTACGGAGATGGATTTTGCTCTTTTAAACGCCTAAACAATTCCGAAGGGGGTTCAGGCGAAGGCTCGCTAAAAGTTTGGCTAGAGACAACTTCGAAAAGGTCTCCCCTTGCAAAATAGTCCCGAGCTAATTCGACAGCATTTGCATAGCTACCTGGCGCATGATCGCGATGAGACACGAAAGACTTATCCGCTAGGTAGGGAACTATTTCTCCAGCTCTCTCGAAGGGGGCAGTCGCTCGACCACCAATCGCGAATTCATACGAAACTCGCTCAGCTAATGCGCCCTGATGGTCGACCACGATCAACTGATCTGGAATGTACAGCAACAGATCGCGCTGATCTGCAGGCCGCTCGAGGCTCATCTTCATGGGCTCAAACTGAAAAGCTAGGTCATAACCAAAAGCCCCATAAAGTCCAAGGTGCGGATCAGCACCAGCAAATAGCTCCACGATGGCTCGCACCACAGAAAACGTCGATGGTTGGCGGCTTCTTTGTTCCTCTTCGAACCGGTGGTTCACTTGCTCAATACGACACGACACGACATCTTCCGATTGAGCGACCTCAATGGCTCCAACGACGTTTCTTGCAGCGTTATAAATAACATCTAAAAGAATTTTGCCTCGACCGTTAAGAGCTCTTACCTCGACGACGTTTTTGCTGCTGGTAACACTCAGCGGCGGGTTAACAAAGCCCATGTCCCATCTCGTGTATCGGCCGGGATATTCATAGCTAGATGAGAGCAGTAAACCTTTTTCAGAGTCAAGACGGTCAATTAATTCCTCTATAGCTGAATCTGCTTCTATAGGAATCCTGTCGACAGTAACTTCGATTCCACCCTGCGTGATATATCGGTGCTCTCTGTCCTCAGACATAACTATAGGTATAGCCCTGTGCTGCCGGGCTCAACTCTTGGCGCTGCTATTGCATGAATATCACGTTCGCGAAGTATTAGAAAATCTTCTCCCTGCACTTCGACCTCGTGCCGGTCTTCTGGACTAAATAACACTCGGTCACCCTCTTCTACACTTCTTACATTCGGACCGGCTCCAACTACCTCACCCCATATTAATCGCTTCTGCTGCTGCGCTGTTGAGGGAATCAAGATACCGCCGCTACTTCGACGCTCAGCTTCATCTGTCGGCATGCGGACTAAGATCCGATCATGCAGCATCTTGATTGGACGTTTCTCGTCCGAAGCCGATTTTGAGAGATTTGAATCTTCAGTCACAAAAGCAAGGTACCGTTTCCAAGCATGACAAACGAAGCTGATCGACCGAAACTATTAAAAATCGACACGGCAGATGGGATTGCACTCGAAGCCGAAATTAATTCTGTTAACTCAGCCCATGCTTTTGCTGTCATAAGCCATCCTCATCCTCTGTATGGCGGTAACTTCCAAAATGAAATCGTTGAAAGTCTTTTTCGGGAGCTCCCGAACTCGGGAATCGCCACTCTTCGATATAATTTTCGTGGTGTTGGCAAGTCCGAGGGTTCATTCGGGGAGGGCATCGCTGAGCAGCTAGACACAGCTGCCGCTTTCGAATATGCCCAAGGAACAGAAGTAGCATGTCCACTCATTTCAGTTGGCTATTCCTTTGGAGCTGATGTGAGTTTCGCCGTAGACCATTCACTCTTAAAGGCATGGGTTGGAATTGCCCCGCCGCTTAGTCTCATAGACCCGAAGCAGATGAAGGCGGGTTCCGACGATCGGCCAGCATTCTTGGTTGTACCAGAACAAGACCAGTACCGCCCGCCAACAGAAACGAAACTCGTGACTTCAGAATGGCGTTCCACACGAATGCAAGTCATCCCAGGGGCGAATCATTTCCTTGCAAACTCTTCTTCTACAGTTGTTGAACTTGTCAAAAATTATATCCTAAGCGTTTGCTAATCTGCTCAAACAAAGCTCTTCAAGCCAGAGGGTGACGCCTCCAAACGAGGTCCAACATAGTCACTATTTTTCGCCACGACTGCCTAAACTATTTTTGAGTCTGATTTCCCCCAGTACTCATCACGCAAGAGTCGCTTATATAGTTTCCCTGTTGGTAGTCGAGGCAGTTCCTCTCGAAAATCAATTGATCTGGGTACTTTAAATTTTGCAAGTTGATTCGACGCATAACTAAGTAGCTCTCTCTCAAGCGCCTCGTTATTCACAATGCCTACTGCGAGCTGAATTACTGCCTTCACCTCTTCACCCAGATCAATGTTAGGCACACCAAAAACAGCGACGTCTGCAACCTTTGGGTGCATTATGAGGCAATCTTCTATCTCTTGTGGGTATATGTTCACACCGCCGGATATAACCATGAACGATTTTCGATCTGTTAGATACAAAAAACCATCGTCGTCTAATTTTCCGATATCGCCAAGTGTGGTCCACAGTTCATGATCTGGGTGCTGAGACCCAACTGTCTTCTCCGGAGCATTATGATATTCAAACGTTTGCGAAGTGTTTTCAAAGTAGATAGTCCCCTCTTCACCATTCGCAACTTCAACGCCCTCCTCATCGCAGATATGAATTATGCCAATTAAAGGTTTCCCCACAGTCCCAGGATGTGAAATCCATTCCTGTGGCCCGACATAGCAGAATCCATTCATCTCGGTACCTGCATAATATTCGTGAATAATTGGACCCCACCAGTTAAGCATCTCATGTTTAACTGCCGTAGGGCATGGCGCAGCTGCATGAATTGCTACCTGATGAGAAGATAAATCATGTCGCGTGCGCTCCTCCGGCGGAAGCTTTAGCATGCGGCTAAACATTGTGGGCACCCATTGCGAGTGGGTTACTTTATACTTCTCTATGCATACAAGGGCCTCTACCGGATCAAATTTTTCCATGACGACTACAGTTCCACCCATCGCTTGAGTTCCTGTGGTGAAACCAAGAGGCGCCGAATGGTAAAGAGGAGCTGGAGAAAGATACGTGTGTTCGGCTCCTATCCCGAATATGCCACCAACGACGGAAGCTGCCACAACATCAGGGGTAGAAATATCGCTGCCATCCAACGGTGGCTTAATGCCTTTTGGTCTACCAGTAGTCCCTGAGCTATACAACATTCTGGCCCCACGCGGCTGCGCCGTTAATGGCTCTATCGGGAAATCAGCTACAGCATCTTGAAAACACTCATAGCCTTCGGCAGCTTCATCAAACATCAACCGGATTGGGCATTCGGCGATAGACTCAATCATTTGTGTGGCTACCTGTCTTACTGCAGGACTAACTACTAAAATTTTTGCTTGACAGTCCTGCACAATATAGGCAGCTTCGTCCGCAGTGAGATACCGGTTAACGGTCGTTAGATAAAGACCGCTCCTCATCGCCGCCCAGTAGGTCTCAAAGTAGCGAATATGATTATCGGCAAATATTGCGATATGGTCGCCGGGCCTAAGGCCTTGGGCCCACATCATTTGAGCGAACTGAGCTGACCGATTTTCGAGCTCTTGGTATGAAAGTTGTTCACCGCTAGCTGCCATTACGACAGCGGTTTTATTCGGTGAATGTGAAGCGTGTTTGCCTGGATATGCCATAAAGCGAATTTACCTCATTTTCGCCGGTCACTCATCTATAGGTATAGGCGGTCGCACATTTACGCCGGCCTCTATTAACGCAACCTTCGCGTCTCTAATTGTATAGTCCCCGAAATGAAAAATTGATGCAGCAAGCACTCCTGACGCTTCACCATCAGTGGCTCCTTCAACTAGATGTCGTAGAGATCCCACTCCACCGCTGGCTATAACTGGCACTTCAACTGACTGAGAGATGATCCTAGTCAGAGCAATGTCATATCCACTTCTCGTTCCATCTCCATCCATAGAGGTTAGTAGTATTTCGCCGGCACCATAGTCAACGACGCGTTTCGCCCATTCCAAAGCATCAAGGCCGGTATCCTTGCGCCCCCCTCTCACAAAAACGTTCCATGTTCCATCGCCATTAGTTTTAGCGTCAATCGCCACAACGGTGCATTGGCTCCCAAACTCTTCAGAAATTTGCGTTATGAGGTGTGGGGTTTCCACGGCTGCGGAATTAAGTGAAATTTTGTCTGCGCCTGCACGCAAAAGCTGCCGAGCATCTCCTACAGAACGAATTCCACCACCGATCGTAAATGGAATATAAACCTCTTCTGCTGCTCTGCGGGCTAGATCAATTATTGTGCCTCGATTATCCGAGCTAGCTGTTATGTCAAGAAAAATAATCTCATCGGCACCTTGCTGATCGTAACGTCTTGCCAACTCAACGGGGTCCCCAGCATCTTTAAGACCTACAAAATTAACTCCTTTGACTACCCTGCCCGCGTCAACATCAAGGCAAGGAATGACTCGTACAGTCTTCATAAGCGCCCAGCCGATATTAACGCTTCGTTAATTGAAATTTTTCCATCGTGTAGCGCCTTTCCGACAATCACACCACCAAGTCGGCGATCCTCGGTAACTAAGCCCGCCAGTCGCTCTATATCGGCTAGAGAACCGACACCTCCGCTGGCGATTACTGTGAGCTCGGTAGCAGCCATCACCTTATTAAGCCCCTCTAGGTCAGCACCATCGCCCATGCCATCATTATTTATTTGAGTCACAATGACGGCCTCAACGCCGGTATTCTCAAACCTGGGTAACACTTCAAAAATAGATTTGCCGCTTCCAACTTCCCAACCACGTATTGCTACCTCTTCACCACGCACATCCAGACCAACAGCAACTCGAAATCCTAATGAAACGAGATCATCCGCTAAGTCAGGGGTTTCAATAGCAGCCGTTCCGAGAACACATCGAGCGACCCCTACGTCGAATAGCGCCTGTGCTGCCCGAACTGAACGAATTCCGCCGCCGCTTTGCACTGGCATTTGGACAGCATCGACAATCCTACGAATAACTTGTTTATTCGTGGCGATACCCGATCGAGCAGCATCTAGATCAACGACGTGAATCCACGAGGCTCCAGCAGCTTCGAAGGACAGGGCGACATCAACTGGATCTGAATCGTAACGGACCTCGCGATCATAATCGCCTTGACGTAGCCGAACACAACGTCCTTCTCGAATGTCAATAGCGGGATAGAGCTCAAAACTCACGACTTACGCCCAGAAAGGAGGTCCACAAAATTTCTCGTCACCTTCTGGCCATCTAGTCCAGACTTTTCAGGATGGAATTGCGTTGCCCAGATATTATCAAGTTCTATTAACGCCGTTACTGAGGTACCGTATTCACAGGTTGCAGCCACTAAATTTTCATCAGTATCCGCTGCGTAACTATGCACAAAATACATCCAAGTTTCTTCAGCGATACCATTAAGCAGTCTGCATCTAGGCTTCTTAACATCAAGCCTGTTCCACTGCATCTGTGGCCGAGTAAGACCAGGAGGAAGCTTTCGCACTACTCCCGGCAATATGCCAAGTCCGGGCACATTAGGTGCTTCTTCTGAGGACTCGAACATCATTTGCATTCCAACGCAAATTCCAAGAAATGGCTGCCCACAAGAGATCGTCTCTCTCACAACCTCATCTAACCCAGAAAGTTTCAGGTTAGCCATACAGGTTCCAAAGTGCCCAACGCCTGGAAGCACAACTCCTGATGCGTCTCTCACGAGAGCTTTGTCAGAGGTCAAGCGAGCATCAGCCCCTGCCCGTTCTAGTCCTTTTTGCGCTGACCGTAAATTACCAATTCCATAGTCAAGCACGGCCACCAATGGCGGCTCATCAGTTCGAGTCACAAAATCCCTTTAGTCGAAGGAACAACATCATCAACTAATTTTGCGGCATCATTAAAGGCTCTAGCCACCGCTTTAAAGCTGGCCTCAATAATATGGTGAGTGTTACGGCCTCTCAACATAATGATATGAAGTGTGACTCCAGAGGCCATTACTAATGCCCTCCAAAACTCTTCGCAAAGCTGCGGATCAAAAGGCGGGTCACCTAAAATTTTTTCTCCTGGAGGCATCACTTCGTAGAGAAGAAACGGGCGACCCGACAAATCTAAAATTACTTCAACTGCAGCCTCGTCGAGCGGAACAGATATTGACGAAAATCTCTTCACTCCGGCTTTGGAACCAAGCGCCTCCCTCAGTGCCTCTCCCAATGCGATTCCTACATCTTCGACCGTGTGGTGGGAGTCAATTTCCAAATCACCCTCACATCTGACGGTTAGATCAAACCGCGCATGTTTCGCAAGCTGAGCGAGCATGTGATCAAAAAATGGTAGTCCTGTTTCTACGTCAACCAATCCATTTCCATCGATATCGAGTGTGAGTGCGATATCGGTTTCTTTGGTCTTGCGTTGCCGGATAGCTTGACGAGTCATGCGATTATCTCCTGAAGAGCACCTATAAAAAGATCATTTTCGTTTGGACTGCCTACTGTCACCCGCAGGCAACCTTCCAGCAGCGGCCAGCTAGAACAATTCCTCACCAATATAGAGCGGTCGAGTAAGCACTCCCAAATAAGGTCTCCCGGAAACAAGGGATTCGTCGAACGAAACAAAACGAAATTCGCTTCAGAAGGCCAAACGACTAGACCTAACTCTCGAAGTGCTCTTTCGATCTTAGTTCTTTCTACCGATATTCTATTGACTCGCTCATCCATCTCTGACACAAAATCAAGCGCCAACCGACCTGCCACTTGCTTTATTGAGTCAACATGATATGGCAATACAACTTTGTCGAATTCCTCGACGATCCAAGAGGGAGCCACGCAATAACCTAGCCTTGCTCCTGCCATAGACCACGTCTTCGAAAACGTTCGAGTGACTATGAGGGATTCGGGTGGTTCGGGTCCTCTCAAAAAATCAAGCGCTGTAAATTTGGCAAACTGACCATATGCTTCATCAACCACGACAAGCCCGGAAGAGCGTTCGAGTGCGCGTTTGATTAATTCTGGGCTTTCTGGCGTCCCAGTCGGATTATTCGGAGAGCAAAGAAATGTGATCGCTGGTTCATAGGTTTCCATAACTCTGTCCAACTCATTAACACTTACTCTGTAATGTTCGTCTCTGAGCCCTTCCACAACATTCATCTGTGCGCTACGTGCAATCTGGCTATACATAGCGTACGTAGGCTCAAACGAAGCCGCCACCCTGCCGTGTCCCCCAAAGGTCAAACAAATAGTCTGTAGAACCTCATTGGACCCATTTGCAACAAAGATTTCTGATGGATCTACTTCGTGTAAGTTCGCCAGACTGGCCCTTAGCACACTAGAGGTTCGGTCTGGATATCTGTTCAGGTGGAGTTGCGATAACTCGTCCAACAGTCTTCTCATAAACATTTCAGGCGGAGGTTCTGGCGCTTCGTTTGTGTTTAAACGAATTTCGACGTCCACCTGCGGAGAGTGGTAACCGGCCATCGCAACTAAGTCATCTCTTACCGGTGGACGATTCACTCTGACACACCGCCATCTGCCCAACGCTCTCGCTCAGAGACAGAAACACCATGTGCCCAAAGACCTTCTGCTACTGCTAGCTCCGCGACTACGCCTCGCAGCTCATCAAAACCGTCTTTGGTCACTTCCACGATGTGCATTTTTTTCTGAAAATCAGCTGTACCCAATGCACCGCTAAACCTGGCTGTACCAGACGTGGGAAGAACATGAGATGGTCCTGCTACGTAATCTCCTAATGACGCAGGCGCCCAATTTCCAATGAATACAGCACCAGCATGTCGAATCTGCCCGATGAAAGACCTGGCGTCATGAAACATAAGTTGCAGATGCTCCGGTGCAAGCACGTTAACTACAGCCATGGCCTGTGACGGATCATCGACAAGACATACGAAACCACCAGTTTCAATCGTTGCGAGCGTTTCCGTGGATCTAGGGGAAAGCGAAACAATTTTCTTTGTGGCACTTTCAACTTCATCTGCATAAGCTGCATCCCAAGTAATCAGCCAGGCGCGGCCACCAGGCCCGTGCTCTGCTTGAAGGACAAGATCTACAGCGGCTGAGCTTGGAGGGCAAGTATTATCTGCTATCACAGCTATTTCCGAGGGGCCTGCAAAAGCAGATGCGATACCAACTTGACCAGCGACTTCTTGTTTCGCCATAGCAACCCATGCGTTACCAGGTCCAGCAATTACGTCGACAGCTTTTAAACTCTCGGTTCCAAAAGTCATCGCTGCTATTGCTTGAACTCCCCCTGCGAGAAAAATTTCTTTCACGCCGCAAAGGTACGCAGCGGCTAATACCACCCGCGATGCCTCGCCGTCTCTGTCAGGTGGGGTGCAAAGAACGACGTCTCGCACGCCAGCCGCTAATGCAGGAAGTACTGTCATCAAAACTGTAGATGGATAAGCCGCTAAGCCGCCTGGCACATAAACACCAACGCGGTCAACAGGCTGAGCCACACTACTAATTGAAACTCCCCCAGAATCTTGAGTATGCTCATTGCGCACTTCGCCAACATGGAAATTTAGAATCCGATCATGCGCAACTGTCAGAGCGTCTCGCAACGAGTCACCGATCATATTCCAAGCTTCTTCAAGAATATGTTCACTGACCATAAGATTCGATGGCGTTGACGTGCCAGTTGCTGTGGTCAGTGAA
>CAJQGN010000013.1 GCA_905477545.1 uncultured Acidimicrobiales bacterium
CGTTCCGAATCATTATGAGCCCTTTCAGAATCTTGGCGCTGTATCCGCAACTGGGTCGCCAGAAACACAGAGACAGCCAACATCGCTGCACCCGTCATTAGCTGCGATATCGTCGCTAATTGATCCCAATCCATGCCAAAGTCGCTCCTTGCCAGATTATGAACAATACACACGACTGCGCCATCTATGTGAGGGGTTAGGTGGTTGGGCTTCCAGCTATTGATAAATCTCTCCGATAAGTTCGCACAAATCAGCATCTAACGACAGTGTTGGGCGACCAAAGCTGTCAAAGTGGCTACGTTGGCCAGGCGTGGCAAGAATCGCCTCCCTTTGCACCTGCCGTAAGGCCGTCAGGTAGTAACATGAACCTTCTGCGCTCTCGGTACGACATCGGGAAATTCCGGGTGAGGAGAGCAGAGATCAGGAGAAATACTATGGACCCCAAGGAACAATTCGCACAGGTATCCGTAATGCTTTCAGCTTTAGTGGAGGGCACCGATAATGACCAGTTAGGTAATGCTACGCCTTGCAGCGACTTTGTGGTGCGGGACTTGATTGGACACTTTACTTTCGGACGCTTTATCTTTGCGGCTGGTCTCCGTGGTGATAAAGAACGCTCACAGGAACTATTCGGCAGCATGCCTGCGCAATTTGGTGATGTTCTTGGTGATGATCATCACGCTACTTATCGCAACGCCTCAGCTGAATTGGACTCAGCGGTAGCATCGCTCGGCGACGTTGCCGAGACAGTCAGTTTGATCTTTGGGGATATGCCGGCTGGTGTTGCCCTGCAAATGCTCTCGGGTGACAACTTGGTTCACTGCTGGGACCTAGCTTGCGCAACGGGACAAGACTTCGATCCCCCTGCTGATCTCGTAGAGGCCACCACTGGATTCTATCGCAATTTCATTACTGATGAGCAACGAGATGGAGGGCGGTTTGGTCCCGAGGTGACAGTACCCGACGACGCCTCAGCTTTGGATCGCTTATTAGGACTGTGCGGCCGCACCCCTTAGGGGTAAAAGCGAGTTGAGCACCAAAGAGCTCTGAACAGCACGCAGTCCATAACTGTTATCGACATGCCCTCATATACACCTATGGCATGTCATAGGTACTAACGGCTAACTCCACTGGGCTAGCTGCGCAACTAGCCCGATTCAATAGACCAAAAGTCCACAAGATCGGTCAGCGGCTGCGTCGGAAAGAAACCTTCGGGAGGAGACGGGTTGTCAATCATGAACTGGTTGAAATTCGCATAGAGTTCTTCTTTGGTGAGCCCGTAATGCAATTCAAGTGCGCCGTCGAACCCGAGCGCCCAGACGTCTTGATGCAGATCAATGAACAGGGTCTCCAAAGAAGTCAGATAGGCAAGGTAAAAGTTCAAGATTTCCATATGGCCCGCACAGGTCCAAGTCTCCCGCATTTCCTCCAGTGCGCTGAATCCGGAGCATTTATCCCAATCCTCTGCCACACCTCTAATAGCTTTACTTGCTGACTCAAATTTCTGAGTCATGTTGCAGTTTGTCTGCCATGCGACGCGCTCCCAAAGAGGCTGATCTGGTCCGTTGCCAGCTAGTTGCGGGTCGCCGGCACATGCGCCCTCCAGCCCAAGGTCCTTCGTGATCTTAAGGTCGTCAAAGACTTCGCGGAGGAACAGGGTCGGGAAGACTTGAGCCTGCCCCTCAACAAACCAGGCAGGCGAGCCAGTGTGGTTCATTCCCCCACAACAGTCAGCTGGCATACCGAGTGAACGACCCAGAGTGTGAGCTTTCTGCACGTGATGGTAGTACTCGTGCACCCAGCCATTGATGATGTTGTACATCATCACGTCGGAACCAAAGTTCTTCCGGTCCCACTCCCACATCGGATCAGTGAGCGGGTTAGGTTGATTGCAAAACGAGAACTCGTTATACCCGTCATACTGATTCCCTCTAGCAAAACCACTCAGGCAGCTCCGACGGTCAGAAACAAAGTCAATAGATGGCTCAACTTGTTGACCGTTGTTGTCATAGAAGTATTCAAATTTGTCAAGTGCAGCAAGCGCTTCGGTATTGTCACCGTCCACTTCGTAAGTGATGTGCACGTAGCGGTCGTAGCCACCGACATATGCGATCAGATTCTCGTGCACGTCGGTGTGATATCGCCGGAGATCATCAGAGATCTCAGCTGAAAAGAGATAACAATGTTGGGGATCCGTCTTTGGCACATTCATTCCCAGTCTCTTCAGCACCTCGGCCAAAGAAGCATCGCCATCAGCAACCACCCGCGAGGACACGATGCACTCAACGTTGTTCGAGGACAAGACAACTGGTTCACCTTCGAGCTTTAAACTACCGGTTAACACTGAGTTCTCATCACCAGCTTCTATCGAAGTAACGGCGGTTGAGCTTGAGCCAGATGGTCTTGATCCTGAATCAGAGTCAGACGAAGAAGAACAAGAAGCCGCCAACAGAACAATCGCCGCAAAAACTGACCAAGATCTCACAAGCTTTCTTTACCACCGAACGGAACTTTTATGCTAATTATAAGCAGCTTGATAAGACAAACAACGTAAAGTCAGAAGCTCCCCGAATTCGCGCCTACAGTCCGCAAATCTAGCCTAATTTCAAACGAGCCGAAGTCTCACCGCATCCACACACTTGTTTCGATCTCGCTGATTCAGGAATCCAATCTTTAATTCCCTCTATGGAAAGAGCTCTATTCACAATAGAAAAGCGAGGTAGAAGTACCACTTAACTCTCGTAGAAATCTTTTAGAAGCCAGTACAGAAGGAGCATTTTTAGCTGTGCGCACTAGGCCGTGAACATAGAGCGGGTTTTTATGCAGAGATTACGCATGCATCAGGAGCATGACGAACTAACAAATAACCCCATCTCACAAATCGGGGGAACTCCAAACTCAACTAATCCTGTTAGAGTCATCGGCTTCTCAACAATCTAAGGTGGCATTGTGCCAAAAAAATTCCGGTTTCTGTTTTTGGGTCTTCTCGTTGCTCTTTGCGTGCTTTCTTCTTGTGGAACATCTGAGACTGCTGAGCCTGCAAGTCCCCCTGAGTCAGTTGAAGAGGCGGTCGCAGCTGATTCAGAGCCGGATGATTCAGGCGCAGATGATTCAGGCGCAGATGATTCAGACGAGGGCTCCACAGAAGAATCTGGGGCGATGGTTGAAGAAGACCAAGAAAGCGATCAGATCGGGGCCGAGGAACCAGCAATCACCGACGATGCTACTCCGGAATTTGCGGCTCTCAGTGACATCGATCAGACTCTCATCAGCTCCCTGCAAAGCTGGGACTGGGACACCCAACCCTGGGTTTCAGCCGATGTCGAATCGATTAATGTGCCCGAAGGCACCGATTTCTCGGTCACGTTGACGCTGGAGAACTTCACGGAATCGCCAATTTATGCCTTAGCATGTACTACAACTTCTGCCTGGGATTTCTTCGCCGCCCAGGCCGGCCAACAGCAGTGCTCCCCACCTGCTATCGCCACCTTC
>CAJQGN010000014.1 GCA_905477545.1 uncultured Acidimicrobiales bacterium
AAAACCTGAAGAAGTCATCAGACGAAATCCGCACGGCGTTTTTTTGTCTAATGGGCCAGGCGACCCAGAAATGGCGGGCGGTGTTGTTTCTGCGATAAAAGAGTTCCTCGGAATAATTCCCGTGTTTGGTATTTGCCTTGGCCACCAAGTGTTGTCTTTGGCACTTGGAGGCCGCTCATTCAAAATGAAGTTTGGTCACCACGGCGGTAATGTTCCCGTGCGAAACGAACTGACGGGCAAGGTTGAGATAACTAGCCAAAATCACAATTTTGCAATTGAGTCTGGATCGGTACCAGGAGTCGTGGAAACTCATGTTTGTCTAAATGACGGCACTCTTGAAGGGCTTCGATGTCAAGACATCCCAGCGTTCAGCGTTCAACACCATCCGGAGGCAAGCCCAGGTCCTCATGACTCCAGATATTTGTTCGATCAATTCGCAGAGCTTATGAGTTCATTCCATGGAGACCAAAATTAATGCCGCGTAGAAATGATATTGAAAGCATTCTTATAATCGGCTCTGGCCCAATCGTAATTGGCCAAGCTTGTGAGTTTGACTACTCAGGAACACAAGCGTGTCGAGTGTTGAGAGATGAGGGTTACCGAGTGATCCTCGCTAACTCGAATCCAGCGACAATTATGACTGATCCTGAATTTGCTGACGCGACTTATATAGAGCCGTTAGATGTTGCTGTGCTGACTGCGATTATCGAAAAAGAACGCCCGGACGCAGTATTACCCACTCTTGGTGGACAAACCGCTCTCAATTTGGCGACAGAGTTGGCCAACGCAGGTGTTCTAGACAAGCACAACGTTGAAATGATTGGTGCGAGTAATGATGCCATTAAGACTGCAGAAGACCGCGATCTTTTCCGCAAAGCAATGGCTGAAATTGGAATTGAATGCGCTCGGTCTGAGATAGCTCACAGTATAGAAGAAGCTCGCGTTGCGCTAAAAGAAATTGGTCTTCCAGTCATAATCCGACCGGCTTACATCCTGGGAGGTAAAGGAACTGCTTTCGCATACACGTTAGAAGAATACGAGAGAGTGGCAGCTCTAGGGCTAGAGGCGAGCCCTATCTCTGAGATTTTGATCGAGCAATCCATTAAGGGCTGGAAAGAGTTCGAGCTTGAAGTGATGCGCGATCATGAAGATAACTGCGTAGTTATCTGCTCAATCGAAAACGTCGACGCAATGGGTGTTCATACGGGTGACTCGATCACTGTTGCACCCGCTCAAACGCTTTCTGATGTCGAGTATCAAACAATGAGAGACTCTGCCTTCGCCTGCATTCGCCGAGTAGGCGTGGAGACTGGCGGTTCAAACGTTCAATTTGCTGTACACCCCGAAACCGGACAGCAAATAGTTATCGAAATGAATCCACGCGTTAGCCGCAGTTCAGCCCTAGCGTCCAAAGCCACAGGTTTCCCAATAGCGAAGATTGCTGCCCGCCTGGCTGTGGGTTATACCCTCGCTGAGATCCCCAACGATATTACCGAGAAGACTCCAGCGAGTTTCGAACCGTCTATTGATTATGTAGTAACAAAAATTCCACGTTGGGCGTTCGAAAAACTTCCAGGAGCACCGGCCGTATTAGGTCCACAAATGCAATCTGTCGGTGAAGCGATGGCCATAGGCCGAACTTTTCCCGAGAGTCTCCAAAAGGGTATTCGTTCACTAGAACAGGGACGCAGCGGACTTAACGCAGATCTTGGAGAAGTGCAGTACGAAAACAGATCAGACGCGCAATTGATAGGTGAAATCGCAATAGCGACCCCTGACCGGTTATTTGAAGTAGCTGAATTGTTCCGACGAGGAATTTCTCTAGATGAAATCCATGAAGCATGCGAAATAGATCCCTGGTTCTTAGACCAGATTGCGATGATCGTAGAAGAAAGACATCTGATCGAAGCTTCGAAAATTACTGATCTAGATAAAAGAGCATGGCGAAGGGTGAAGCAGCTCGGATTTTCTGACGCGCAGCTCGGATACTTGTTGAATGTCGAAGAGTCAAATATTAGGTCCACTCGCCTTGGGTTTGGAGTTAAAGCAACTTTCAAGACTGTTGACACCTGCGCAGCGGAATTTGATGCAGAAACTCCATACCACTACTCGAGTTATGAAGATGAAGATGAGATACAACCAGGTACTAAACCTCGAATAGTGATCCTCGGATCCGGACCTAATCGAATCGGTCAAGGCATCGAATTTGACTATTGCTGTGTCCACGCCAGTTTCGCCTTGGCTGACGCTGGCTACGAGACAATTATGGTTAACTGCAATCCTGAAACTGTCTCAACAGATTACGACACCTCAGATCGTCTGTACTTCGAGCCGCTGACTAGCGAAGATGTTCTGAATATCATAGAAGCAGAAAATCCGATTGGTGTAATGGTAAGCCTAGGCGGCCAAACTCCTCTCAAACTGGCATCAGAACTACCGGCAGATTTAGTGTTTGGAACCCCACCTGATTCAATCGACCTAGCTGAAGATCGTGAGAGGTGGAATGCGCTGTGTGCACAGCTAGAAATTCCTCAACCACCAGGTGGAACTGCTGTCAACGCAGAAGAGGCAGTAGCTATTTGCGAAAAAATTGGATTCCCTGCGCTGGTGCGTCCAAGCTACGTGCTGGGCGGTCGGGCAATGACCATAGTTTATGACTTCGAGGGACTTACGAAAGCGATGGAACAGCTCGCTTCCTTCGGGTCTTTAGGGCGTGAAGGTGGACTATCAGCTGACCGGCCTGTGCTAATTGACCGCTTTTTGGAAGATGCGACCGAAGTCGATGTCGACTCGATTCGCGATAAGTCTGGTGACTTTGTTTTGGGCGGGATACTCGAGCATGTCGAGGAAGCCGGCGTGCATTCTGGCGACAGCGCCTGCGCTATCCCGCCACCGAATCTTTCAGCCGAAACTCAGTCAGTAATCGTCGACTATGCCAAACGAATTGCCGAAAGACTAAAAGTAGTCGGCCTTCTCAATGTTCAGTTTGCTGTAAAGCAGGGTCAGGTTTTCGTAATCGAAGCTAACCCCAGAGCGTCAAGAACAGTGCCTTTTGTGGCCAAGGCGACTGGTGTGCAACTGGCCAAGGTCG
>CAJQGN010000015.1 GCA_905477545.1 uncultured Acidimicrobiales bacterium
GCCACCGAACAACATATGAGATCTCGTGATTATCTCATCCGGGGGCTCTCTTAGCACGATCAGAACCGATCAGATGGCGTGAATAACAGCGGCTTCTTTCCAGACAACCAAAATTACTCTCAGAACCACCGCTTTCTTCGCAATGCTCCGCCCACCTGAACAGCTATCGCTAACAGTTCCGGCAGCAGTTAACTGCATTCAAGCAACGAAAGATTCCCCTGAGCGTTCACCACCCCGCCATCTCATGCTCCGTACCATAATGACCAAACAACGAATCCCTAAAACAGAGTCACACGACCCATCAAATAATGCCGACTCGCTTTTATAAACCGCAGGGCAGAACGCCTAATTAGAATCAGCGGCGAACACTTCAACTAGGCACTTGTTCTGTTAGTTGAAATGCCGGAGCTTCTCGACAGCTCAGGCGGTTCAGAATCGATGATTTCCAGCATCTGCCTGCACACGTAATCTACGCTATAAAACATGCCTCTGGAATCAGTACAAATAACCGTATGGTCAGATTACCTGTGACCCTGGTGTTGGGTGGGGGCCGTGCGTCTCGATGAATTAGTTCAACAAGAAGGCGACAAAATAACTATCCAGTGGAAGTCATTTTTATTGCGGCCTCAATCTGAGCTGAGAGACATGGCAGAATTCACTGAATATACGAAAAGTTGGGAGAGGCCCGCATCTCTTGAACCCCTAGCCCAATTCAGTACCCCGTGGTCTGGAGAAAATCCTCCGCCATCGCATTCACTGCCAGCAGCCGTAGCGGGCAAAACCGCAGCGACGTTTGGGGAACTCGCATGGCGCCGATACCACTACCAGATGCTCCGAGCTTACTTCACCAAGAATCTTGATATTTCAGATTCTGACGTCCTTCTAGATCTCGCTCGCGAAGTTGACATTGACAGGCATATTTTTGAAGAAACGTTAAAAGCCAACAGAGAGATTTTTGAAAGTCAAATATTCGCTGAGCATAATGAGGCGTTAAGCAATGGTATCAATGGTGTTCCCGCTGCCGTTATCGGCAACAAATATCTAATTTCTGGTGCTGTTGGGATAGACCACTACAAGAAAGCGCTTGCTCACTATCGAGATATTGATAGCTGCGAAAATTAGACACCTTCAACATATCTAACCTGACGGAACCAGAAAGTCAGCAAAATTTTGCGCTAAACCAATAATTGGCTACCCTTACCGTTGGCCGCGCTAAGGCAGCCAAATAGACTTTCTTCCGCAGGTAAGGTCCGTATCTAAATGGCGCAGCCTAACTCTCAGATAACTGACTTGCGGCAACGTTATCGGGCAGTAAGACAATTCACGGAAACTCTAGCGACTCCACTAGGAGCCGAGGATCAAACTATTCAGTCCATGCCTGATACTTCCCCAACTAAATGGCATCGGGCACATGTCACCTGGTTCTTCGAGACCTTCGTCTTACGCGCGTTTCAAAACGACTATCAATCTCATCATCCAATGTATAACTATCTTTTTAATTCTTACTATGAGGCCATTGGAAACCGACATCCGCGTTCTAATCGCGGTCTATTATCACGCCCTACTATTGAAGAAATTTCCGAATACCGTCAGGCCATTGATCAATCGATGGAATCATTTTTTTGTACGCTCACCGACACAACTGACACCACAATTCTTAACTTAATTGAGCTCGGATTACACCATGAGCAACAACATCAAGAACTTATTCTCATGGACATTAAGCACGCATTATCTTTGAACCCGCTCGCCCCGGCCTATCTCAGCACCTCTCCTTCCGAGGTAACCAATCAAACACGTCCAGAACCCGGTCTTAATTGGGTTCACTACCCGAGAGAGATAACGAGAATAGGACATGGCGTAGAAACTTTTTCTTTCGACAACGAAGGACCCAATCACGAAGTTCTAATTCAGTCATTCAACATCGCTGACCGCCTTATCACCTGTGGCGAATGGATGACTTTCATTGAAAGTGGGGGTTACCAAAAGCCTGAGCTATGGCTTAGCGAAGGATGGCAGACCGTTATCAGCGCCGGTTGGGATAGCCCGGCTTACTGGTCACAGAACGCTGACAAAAATTGGCAAATTTTCACTCTCTCAGGTCAAACTAAATTGAATCCAGAGATGCCGGTAGCCCACATTTCCTACTACGAGGCCGATGCCTTCGCTCGCTGGTATGGAGCACGGCTTCCGTTAGAAACCGAATGGGAACATGCCGCTCGCGATTTAGAGGTAAGAGGAAATTTTAGCGACAAATCATTGTTCAACCCGCTACCTATTCAGGATGGCTCGCTTAAATTGAAACAAATTTTTGGTGACCTTTGGGAATGGACCGCAAGCCCCTATGTTGCTTACCCAGGTTTCTCAGCAGCACCCGGAGCAGTAGGGGAATACAACGGTAAATTTATGGTAAACCAAATGGTTTTACGCGGCGGTTCGTGCGCGACCCCCGAAGACCACATGAGGCTCACCTACCGAAATTTTTTCCCTCCCCACTCCCGTTGGATGTTCTCGGGTTTACGTTTAGCTAAGGATTAAACATGATAAAGCAGATACATGAGGGATTCACCGTAGATCTTCGCCTTGACGAAGAATGGATTAGCCGTTCTCTCGCTACCGACATACGCACGGGTATTACCAAGACCAAGAAGTCGTTACCTCCCAAATGGTTCTACGATGAGTTAGGGAGCGAGCTCTTTGACAAAATAACTCAGCTCAATGAGTACTATCCCACTGAGGCAGAGAGAGAAATTTTAAATATCCAAGCGGCGAAGATAGCCGAAATTTCTGAAGCCGATCACTTAATCGAATTGGGATCGGGTTCTTCAGATAAAACTAGGTCAATTCTCGACGCGTTTGCATCATCAAACCAACTCGACTCCTTTACCGCCTTCGATGTCAGCGAGGAAATCCTCCTAAGCTCCGCTAAACAAATTAAACAGCGGTACCCGGACGTAAACGTTAGAGCTATAGTCGGCGATTTTGATCATCATCTAGATGCTGTGCCACAAACAGGGAAGCGTCTATTCATCTTCTTGGGTGGAACAATCGGCAACTTCGAACCAGAAGCTCGACAAAGATTTCTGTCTAGCCTCACGTCTCAGCTCAAGACTGGAGACTCCCTCTTACTCGGAACAGACTTGGTTAAAGAAATTCCACGTCTGGAACTTGCGTACAACGATCCAGATGGTGTTACCGCAGCGTTTAACAAGAATATCCTTTCAGTACTTAACAAAAATCTCGGCGCTAATTTTGATATTGAAAAATTTGATCATGTCGCTCGATTTGATACCGACCGAGAATGGATAGACATCGGCTTGAGAAGCCGCAGCGATCAAGAAATTTATATTGAACGGCTTAATTTAATGGTTAATTTTCTCGAGAACGAGATAATGAGAACTGAAATCAGCGCCAAGTTTCGCCCAGAGGGCATCGAACAAGAGCTCACCGCCGCAGGACTTACAATCCAAAATTTTTGGACGGACAGTGCTAATGATTTCGCTGTCACTCTCTCGACTCTGGCTTAATAGCTACCGCACATTAAACAAAACTAGATAAGTGCATCAAAGACTACTTAGGTAATGGCAACGCATAGGTTCCTTGCCCAGTGGAGACTCTTCTTCCCGGCTTGTCATCACACCACAAGTGGACTGACCCAACCACGCTGCGGCGATTCTGGACCTCTAGGTCAGCTCGAGCATAGAGTTTTTGACCAATAGCAGGCCTTAGAAAACGGATCGAAAGCTCACTAGTGACGCTCATCTCTTCAACTCTTCCTATAGCGCCAAAAGTAAGGAACCAAAGAACCGCATCTGCTAAACGAAACTGATCTGGCCCTGAAACAAATCCTCCAGGTCTGAGCTCATCTGGGTCTACGGTAAGCACAGCCAACGCATGAATTTCCGTAATCTCAAGGCACGAGACTCTCATGGCGGGGAAAACTTTGTCAACGAACCGATTGACTTCTTCAACATTTGGACTTACGGACATTGTCTTCCTTTTATTAATTGGCGCTATGTAGCCCAAACTTTATGAATGTTTACTTTCGACAGGGCTCTCCAAATTTAGTCCCTAAGGCTAAATGTTTTTATCCGGATCAGAAGTATTTACATCTTTCCGGCTCTGAGCGTCTCAGACACCATCTCCGCCCCTATCTTATGATCTATACGCGCCGGTGGCGGAATTGGCAGACGCGCAGGGTTTAGGTCCCTGTGTCCGAAAGGGTGTGTGGGTTCAAGTCCCACCCGGCGCACAAATAAATTGAGGATTGGAATTAGCATGAGCGAAATGTCCGAAACTGAACGCGACATTTTTGTCGCCGATGTTCGAATAGCGGTACTTGCTATCGAAAGAAAACAGAAAGGGCCGCTTTGCGCTCCTGTTTGGTATCGTTATTCAAGCGCTTCGGGTTTTCAAATACCTATGGCTAACGAATCAGCCAAAGCACTTCTACTGCGCCGTCATGGCTTTGCGACGTTATGTGTCCAACATGAACAACTTCCATACAAATACGTCACGGCGGAAGGACCAGTTGAAATAAAGACACTAAACGAAGCGGAAAGATACGAAGCAATCAGAGACATTGCTTCCAGATACCTTGGGACCGAAGCCGGCAAATCCTACGCCGACAATTTCCCTGACCATGATGAAGCTTTGGTGACACTCACTCCCCGCAGCTGGAACTCAAATGTCCTTGGTAACTAAATAGGTTATTCGATGATTTTCGGGCCAACGTTAAGAATACCTACAGTCCACACATCTGCTATTCAGATAGTTACCTGAGTCGTATCGAACTCATGACGAGTCCTTAACTGATTCAAATTTGCTTAGACAGCATGCCTCTCAGCGATTTAATGATTTACAAAAGCGAGGCCAGGGCTGCCCTAGTTCTTGTCTCCTCTTCTTGGTTAGAACCGAACTCCACAGCTATGACGTCATCGGCGCCTGAATCGAATGCCGCTCGCAGTTGGTCTCGAATTTCTGCTTCATCGCCAATAATACAGATATCCTCTGGCCCGCCTAGCGACTCTCGGTCAAGCATCGCCCGGTAACTCGGTAGTTTCCCGTAAATCTGAAAAACCTTAGCCGCTCGATCACGGCCAGCATCGAGATTATCAGTACAAAGAACCGGCAAACCAACGACAACACGCGGCTTTTGTCTCCCTGCCTCATCGGCTGCTTCTCTTATCGTTGGAACGGTAAGGTCAGCTAACGTTTTGTTACCAGTCATCCAGGTAATTGTCCCATCAGCCATTTTGCCTGTCAGTCGAAGCATCTGAGGTCCAAGAGCTGCAACAAGAACATCCGGGGCAGGTGCTCCCTCCAACATCATCGAATTTTTTCCCGACATAAGCTCACCAGTGAAGCGGACAGCTTCATTTCGTAATTGGGGGTTCAATATTTCTAGAAATTCTTGGAGATGCCGAACAGGACGTTCGAACGAATAGCCATACTGCTTCTCGATTACCGGCTTATGAGATAAGCCGACACCAAGAGATAAGCGGTTACCAATAATTGATGTGACTGTAACCGCTCGCTGAGCCATAGAAATTGGGTGTTGCACATACGTCGGAATTACAGCAGTACCAAGTTCGATTTCAGGAACAGCCATGCCGACATGACTCAATGCCAGTAAAGCGTCAACACCCATAGGCATTTGAGGAACCCAGTAAGAGTGGAAACCATCTGCATGAGCCGATGCGGCATCCGCTATTAGCTCCTCTACATTAAGTAATTTCCCGGCCGGGCCGCGAAAAATTCCTATTTGCATAACAACTCCTCTGCCAGATTCACAAGCAATTCATTTTGACACATGCGAAACTATAAATGCCGAGGAGAGCCGATGTTGAGCAAAAACCAAATTAGCGACTACGAACGCGACGGGTTTCTAGTCTTGCGCCAACACATATGCGAAGCTGACATACAAAGATTAGAACGTGGTCTTGAGCGAAATCCGCCGTTGGATGGGACTCTATATGACGCCACAAAACTCACCTATCCTGAACCTGGTAGATACACCCTCGCAAACAACTGCCTTAAGGATCCAGATCTCAGTTTTTTAGCTGAACACAGTTCAATTATTCCGCCGGTAACTGAATTGCTCGGCGGTGAACCCCGACTAACAGCTTTTGTCATTTACGACCGAACGCCAGGTGGATCGAGTATCCCCGGTCACAACGATTACAAACGTTGGCGTCCGGTCGGGTCTTCGATGAACTGGCTGTTCGCAATCACTCCATTCACTGACTTCGATTCCAGAACAGGACCCCTATTCGTCGCTCCCGGCTCGCACCACTTGCAACGGATCACCGAGAGCCATGAGCGCCCGCTGGCCGTTGCTGCGCCTACCGCTCCCCCACCTTCTGCTTATATAGACCCAGTTCTTAAACGAGGCGACGTTCTACTAATGAACATGCACTTGTGGCACAAAGCATCTGGAAATTCATCCGAAATACACCGAGTAGGTGCCTTTAACAAATATTGCTCTTCGGATGCACCTCCTGCTACCGGATATTTTTTATACGATGACGATGTTCACAATGCTCTTTCACCTGAAATGAGATCTCTTTTAAGTGTTCACAGCAACAGACAAATTAAAACAACGCGTCTGCTTCTCACCCGAAAGCGGCAAGACACCGAAATTCTTCTGTATAACGATCCGTGTGGCCAGTTGATACTGCCCGGAGGTGAAGCAATTCCTGAAACCGCTATTGCCGATTGGGACCAGGGAAATTTTGTAGCATCTCTGTATGCGGCGATCCGCTCACAACTTAAAATCGAGGTGCCTTGGGTTTCCTATATCGGGGACTTCGCGGAGGCAGAAGGCCTGTGCAGGGTGTACGGCTATGACCTTAATCAGCTAGGTTTTCCTGTCGAATACGACAATGCTGTATGGAAAACAAACCGAGAGGTTGAGGCTCAGAGCAACAACCTTAAATGGGGTTACGAGCCTGCTG
>CAJQGN010000016.1 GCA_905477545.1 uncultured Acidimicrobiales bacterium
AATTGCGTAGTTCTCGAGGAGGAGGAAAGTATTCATCTTCCTGGGTGATAGAGATTTCCCGCACCCCATTGTTTGGAGCTAATCTAGTAATCACTGCTTGAACTAATTCTTCCGGAGCTGAAGCTCCTGCGGTAACACCTATGATCCCTTCCAAGTCGCCCGGTAGTTCTGAAACTGAATTTATTCTGAAGACTTGGGTGTTCCCTGCTTCATGAGCGAGTTTCGCTAATGCCATTGTGTTGGAAGAATTAGCAGAACCTATAACTATCACTGCGTCACATTGTGCTGAGATAGCTGAAAGGGCTGACTGCCTATTAGTAGTTGCGAAACAAAGATCACTGCGACCAGGCATCCAAACATCAGGAAATTTGTTGACAGTAGCCTCAAGTACTCCCTCCCAGTCTTTATGACTTAAGGTTGTTTGGGCTAAAATAGCAATCGGTTCATCAAACTGGGGCAATGCCTCGACTTGTGCTGCGCTCTCAACAAGGCTTATTTCCTCTGGGGCCACTGCCATAGTGCCAACTGCTTCCTCATGCCCCTCATGTCCGACGTATACAATTCGGTAGCCTTTTCCCACCCGCACTTGAACTTCGTGATGGACCTTCGTCACTAATGGACAGACAGCATTTACAACAAACCCACCAGAACGCTCTGCCTCAGAGACTACTTCCGGGGCTGACCCATGGGCGGACAGCATGATAGGCATCCCTTTTGGGACTTGAGAAATATCGTCGACGAATTCTACACCAAGCTGACGAAAGCGATCTACAACTATTTGATTGTGAACAATTTCGTGATAGCAGTAGACCGGCGGCTCGAATGATCTCACCATCCAGATAAGTGCTTTGATAGCCATTTCCACCCCCGCGCAGAAACCTCGAGGGGAAGCGAGAAGAACTTGGTCTACGTTCACGTCTTTGAGGCTAGCGTGCTGTGGGGTCGAGAAAGAAGGTGATCTGTTCGTCGATGGCGCCCAATCTAGGAGGATCACTCAGATGAGGAGGAGAGAGAACAGATGGGACTATCCTTAACAAGGTATGTCACGTCCAATTATCGTCGCCGTAGAGCCGGGCAGTCCGGCTTACGAATCAGGTTTACTTCCCGGTGATGAAATCGTAACAATCGATGGAGAAGTTCCGACTGATGTCATTAGATGGCAACTCTTAGTTGATGAGCCCGATCCAGTTTTTGAGATTAGTCGTGGTGGGCTCGAAGTCAGTTTGATCGTAACTAAACCGGCGAGCAGCCCATTAGGAGCTGATGTCGATGCAGCGATATTCGACCGTGTGAGAACGTGCGACAATCATTGCGAGTTTTGCTTTATCTACCAACTGCCCAAGGGCATGAGGCGCAGCCTTTATATGAAAGATGATGATTATAGGTTGTCTTTTTTGTACGGAAATTTCACGACTCTTACCCGCTTTACTGAAGCCGATCTTAAAGGGTGATTTCTGAGAATTTGTCGCCTCTTTATGTGTCCATCCACGCTACAGATCCTGAAGTTCGAAGTCGTATGCTCAAGAACAAGCGAGGTGCTTATAGCTTGCGATGGCTTAGGGCGCTGCTTGATCATGGCATCGAAATCCATGGCCAGATTGTTGTGTGTCCCGGACTTAATGACGGAGACCTTCTAGACCAAAGCCTTATGGGTATTTTGGATAAATACTCGGAGTTAGCTTCCGTTGCCGTAGTGCCTCTAGGTGTAAGTGACTATAACCGTGAGAGATCAATGCGAGCGCATAGCGAAGAGGAGGCTCGTAAAGTAGTAGAAATTGTTGAAGACTGGCAGACTCGATTTTTGAAGTTGTTGGGGCACAGGATGGTCTTCGCCGCCGATGAGTACTATTTGATTGCTAATGTGCCGTTCCCGAGTTCATCGACGTACGGAGAGTTTCCGATGCATGAAGATGGGATTGGAATGGTCCGGGCTTTCGAAGCGGAATTTAACGGAGCTGTTGAAAGTGGAATCGGTCCTAGAGCAGGTTTTTTTCATTGGGTAGACGGAGCGCCCGCCGAAGGCTACCGCGCTCCTCGGGAAAAACCGGTGGCTGCCAACAGAGGTGGTGAGCTATTAAGTGATATTGAAAACCTCGAAGGGTCTTCGGTACCGGTGCAGTTAAAACCTAGTAGGAAAGCTCCGATCGGCATTCTTACGGGCAGCTATGGCGTTCGGGTCCTTGCTCCGCTCCTAGAGGAATTAGACCGAGAAGATGTAAGACTTATAGAGGTTGAAAATAAATTTTTTGGCGGAAATATTGGTGTTAGCGGTTTGATGGTTGGAGCAGACATAAGTCGGGTTTTAGAAGTTGAGCCCGAGGGTCACCGTTATTTATTGCCAGATGTTTGTCTAAGTTCGGGTCGGTTTCTGGATGGCGTAGAAGTTGTTGATCTTCCTCGAAGTGTCGAAGTTGTGCCTGCTGACGGCATAGCGCTGCGAGCCGTTCTTGAGCGAACGTCGCAACGGTCAATACCAGGAGATAAGCATGGCTGAGTTACCTGTTGTGTCAGTTGTCGGTAGACCAAATGTTGGAAAATCGACTTTGTTCAATCGTATAATTGGCCGAAGAGAGGCAATAGTTGAAGAGCGTTCCGGCGTTACCAGGGACCGTAAAACTTTGGAAGCAGAATGGTCAGGCAACTCCTTTTTGCTCGTTGACACCGGTGGTTGGATGCCCTCGGGCACAGATCTAGATGAAAAAGTTTCTGCCCAGAGTGAAAAAGCCATGTATGACTCGGATCTACTGCTGATGCTTGTTGATGCGACTACAGGAATCACAGAAGAAGACAGTCGTATCGCGAGCCTGCTTCGCCGTATCGATACTAACGTTTTGCTAGTGGTTAACAAGGTTGATCATTCAGGACGCGACCTTGATGTATGGAACTTTATGGGTCTTGGCTTAGGCGAACCTTTTGCGGTTTCCGCCCTTCATAGCCGCCATACAGGTGATTTGTTGGATCGTATAGTCGAGCTGTTACCGGCTGAAGCGGCTGATGAAGATGTGCTATCAAGCCTAGAGATAGAAGATGATGGCGTTCCTGGAGTGGCAATTGTGGGACGTCCGAACGTCGGAAAATCTACATTATTTAATCGAATGATCGGCGATGAGCGTTCTGTAGTGCATGACATGCCAGGTACTACGCGAGATGCAATAGATACAGTGGTTGATACTGATCTAGGTCTGGTTCGTTTCATCGATACCGCGGGCATGAGAAGGAAAGCTCGCGTAGATGATGACACTGAGTACTATTCGAATCTTCGAGCCTTGAGAGCATTGGATAAGGCTGATGTTGCACTTTTGGTTATCGACGCTAGTGAAGGGGTTACTGCCCAGGACCAACGTCTGGCTGAGAGAGTGGACGGAGCCGGATGCCCAATTGTGGTCTTGATGAACAAGTGGGAGATGCTTGACCAAGAACAAAAAGACGAAGTTATGTATCAAGTAGGTCAACGATTACATTTTTTGGGAGAATCGCCGATACTACGAATAAGCGCCCGCTCAGGTCAAGGTGTTCACCGGCTGATACCGGCTCTTGAGGCAGCTATAGATGCATATGAGACTCGGGTACCAACCCGTAAAGTGAACGAGGTGATACAACTAGCGCAGTCAGCTCAGCCGGGGCCACATGGCGCTCGAGTCCTTTACGCTACACAAGGAGCAGCTGAACCTCCTACCTTTACTTTGTTCTCAAATAAAGAGATACCAGGTAGTTATATGAGATATTTGGAACGCAAACTTCGAGAAGCATTCGACTTAGGGGCGACTCCTATTCGCATGCGTGTCCGTAGGCGGGGATAGCGGTAGCTATGCCTGTCGCTATTGTAATGGATGTTACTTATGCCTTGGTGTGAGTCCTGTGACCGCCACGTAGATAAAGGACTCTTAAGCAGCCAAGGTGGCTGCCCTTCTTGCGGGAAGCAGATTGGTGAGCCATCTAAGCGACCAAACACACCATGGCATTTCTGGGTAGTTGCGGCGGGAGCTGCGCTATATCTAGGCTGGCGGGCAGTCGAGTTAGTAGTTTGGATTATTCAACAGCTCTTGCAAGCAGCCGGCTAAATTAATACGCTCAATCCTGAAGTTTTTCTACTCTTTAGCGCCGCTATGGTAATGGTGTGCCCGGGCTGTGGCGCAGCTTGGTTAGCGCACTTGTCTGGGGGACAAGGGGTCGGAGGTTCAAATCCTCTCAGCCCGACTTGATTGTTTCAATTACGTTTTGATGGTGAAGCAAAAAATTTTCGTTGAAAGTGCGAAAATTTATGAGCACCAAAAATTTGCGGATTGTCCGACTTATCGGCGAACAGGCTTTGAAGCGCTAAAGGGATAGAAATATCCCAAAAATTAATGATCTTCGACTAAGGACAGAATGCTGATAGTCCTGAGTATCTTGACAGTGATACGTGGCAGTTGCTGACGTAGATCTGTGATTTTAGGAGATAGCTAGAAATCAGGTTCGATTGAGTGTGGAGATTACGCACGAATAGGAACATTTCCAGATGCATCTGCGGTTCTGAATCAAAGTCGCCATGCGAAGCATGTTGAAGCAAAAATGAGCTTTGAAAGCTAATAGCCCAGGCTGGTCCAGTTATGCGAAAAGCTAGGCGCGTATAGCCATTGTCAATTAACAGAAGAGTAGGTAGCTGCACGGCGTGGACGTACTTCTGCGGCCATTAACGCACAACTATTTGTATGAACATTTCGAGACTCATTAGATTACACGGCCAGAATGACTCTACAAGCGGTCGGAGGATCGAATACTCTCTGGTCGTTTTGTGTTCACAAGCGCAATCAATGATTATCGATTTCGCATGCTGGCGTTGATCTGTTCTAGCGATTCGTTGAGGGCCTTAAAAATATTTTGAGGATCGGTCGCCACTTTTAGTAAACCTCGCGATTTTTCTCCGATGAAACCCTGTGCGTGGGCGACATCTAAAAAGTTAATAAACGACTGCCAAAAAATTTGAGGGCCTAGCAGCGCAGCCGGTAACGAATGAATCCCTAGCTGCGTCCACGTTAATGTTTCAGTTAACTCCTCAAGGGTTCCGAAACCGCCGGGAAGTGCAACGGCTCCATCAGAAAGTTCATACATCAATGCTTTTCGTTCATGCATGGAATTTACGAGGTGGAGTTCGGAGAGTCCTTTGTGAGAAACATCCATCGAGAATGTGTTGGATGGGTAAACACCAACTGCTTCACCACCCGCTTTGATCACTGAGTCAGACAAAATCCCCATAAGTCCAACGTTGCTTCCGCCAAATACTAAAGTGACCTTGTTCCTGGCGAGATATTGACCTAAGTCGTAAGCAAGAGCGCTGTAGATTTCCGTGTTCCCAATTGATGAGCCGCAGAACACGCTAAGCGCATTGTATCTCGTTGAGCTATTCATGACGGGAACTCTCACTTTCATTAGCTGGCTATCGGAAATGTTGGCAATGCTCTTCATCTAATGTTGCTGAGCATCGGGGGAACTAGATCATAGAGTTATTCATTCATGCTTTTCGCTAATTCAATAGCGTCAGCCCAAGAGCCATGGTTCATGAGCAGACGTCGGTATTGAACAAACGGTTTGATGCTGTTTAAAGCCATTACTCCCGTAAGGCGTTCAGAGCTGCGGTAGCCAGCTACAAATGAGTTGCTTGCAGTTGAGCCAACTAAGACTTGTGCCTGATCAGTGCCTTGTGGATTTCCTGCGATCTGAATACGGCTGCCATATTGGTCCGACCATACGAACGGAACCGAGTTATATGGCGTAGCTGCGTCAGGATTAAGTAAATTTTTGGCTACGAGCATGGCCTGTTCCGTCGCCGCAGTCCAATGTTCAAATCTTTTAGGTTCTTCTCCTGTCCATTGATTGGGAACCTTAGCAACATCACCGATTGCGTAGACTCCAGGAGCACCTGCATTCAAGTACTGGTTGCAAACGATTCCATCCGATATTTCTAAACCTGAATTGGTTAGCCAGTTAGTGCATGGTTCGACGCCGATACCCACTACTACTAAATCTGCAGGCAACGTAAGCCCATTACTTAAAAGCACCGCTTCAACTTGTTCATTACCGATCACGCGTTGCACTGTCGTCCCTGTCAACAGCGTGACCTGGTTCGTTGAGTGCAGATCTCCACAGATTTTACCCATCTGAGCACCAAGCCCACGAGTAAGCGGTGTCGCAGCTGCCTCCACGACGGTAGTATGGCACCCTTGGCGTGTAGCGGAGGAAGCAACTTCCGACCCTATGAAGCCAGCTCCGATTACGATGACGTGAGCGTCTTTCTGAAGTCGAGACTTGATAGCTAACGCGTCGTCAATGGTTCGAAGTACTTCAACGCCACTTATTTGAGGTATTCCTGAAAGTTTTCTTGGGGTGGCCCCTGTAGCAATTATCAAAGCGTCGTAGCTTAATTGTTCACCACCCACAGTGAGAGTTTGCTTTGCTGTGTTTAGCTGTGAGGCTGGTTCGCCAAGGAGTAATTCAATAGAAGCGGATGCATAAGTCGAGGCGGGGTTCAAGGTCAAGCTTTCGGCGTCGGTCTCGCCACTGAGTATTCCTTTTGAGAGGGGAGGTCTGTCGTATGGAAGACGAGCTTCAGACCCAACAAGAGTAAGTTCTCCTTCGAAACCTTCTACGCGTAAATTTTGTGCCGCTCGAGCGCCAGCCAGTGAAGCGCCAACGACGAGAATCCTGCGGATATCATTTGTCATGGGTGTCGATTCTAGTACCTGTTTCTCACGAGACGATTTATGGCTACTCTAAGTGGTCTATAGAATATTCTCCGATTAGTGATAATCGAAAAGAAAGTTAAAAGTTCCTTGAAGTAATCGCTCGCGACCTGTACACATGCTTGACAACGTTGTAACTACAAGGCTGTAATCATTAGTCCAGGAATGTTGACGGTTTACCGACCAGATATTTGGTCAGTTTTTAGAGTCGTTGATGTCGTGGTTAATGGTGTTGATGTTCTGAGGACGAAGCGTGGCGGTAACTGAAGAAGAAACAGCAAGTAATCTAAGTGATAGCCCGGGCTCCGGCTCAGCGATGCGCGTTCAGAAGCGTGATAAATCGTTGCAACCTGTAGATGTAAACAAGATTGTCCGCGCCGTCGAGCGTTGTGCAACAGGGCTAGCTGGCGTGGACCCGTTGCGTATAGCGACTCGAACTATTTCGGGTTTGCACGATGGCGCTACGACAACAGAGCTTGATGAGCTTTCAATTCGTACTGCGGCAGCTTTGATCATTGAGGAACCTAACTATTCTCGCCTAGCAGCTCGCTTGCTCGGAACTTTTGTAGATAAAGAAGTTCAAAACGAGAATGTGTACTCGTTCAGTCAGTCGATAGAGCTTGGATTCGAGTGCGGACTAATCCATGGCGATGTCGTGGACTTCGTTCGTGAAAACGCTCGCAAGCTTAATGATGCGGTAATGGCTGACAGAAATAACTTGTTTGAATTCTTTGGCTTGCGAACTGTTTACGACCGTTATCTACTTAGGCATCCCAGTAAAAGGTCAGTAATAGAAACTCCGCAGTACTTTATGCTACGTGTTTCATGCGGCTTGGCCCGATCAGCCGAAGAAGCTATAACTCTATATGACCTTATGTCGAGCCTCGAATATCTCACTTCAAGCCCGACTTTGTTTAACTCCGGAACTAAACACCCTCAAATGTCTTCTTGCTATCTTTTGGACAGTCCGGAAGATTCTTTAGAGGGCATATACAAAAGATATACCGATGTCGCAAAGCTCTCCAAGTTTGCAGGCGGAATAGGAGTTGCTTGGCACCGAGTACGGGCTAAGGGCTCGCTAATTGAGGGTACAAATGGGCTGTCAAACGGAATCGTGCCGTGGCTGAAAACTCTTGATTCTTCTGTAGCAGCCGTTAACCAAGGCGGACGTCGAAAAGGCGCTGCTTGTGTTTACTTAGAGTCTTGGCACTCAGACGTTGAAGATTTTCTCGAAATGCGAGACAACACTGGCGACTCATCGCGTCGAGCACA
>CAJQGN010000017.1 GCA_905477545.1 uncultured Acidimicrobiales bacterium
TTACCATTCCTTCTAGCCACTCTTTCATTCACTATCTGGTCTAATAAAGCTGGACCGAGTAAATGCAACGCTGACTCGTGCTGACTTAGATCAATGTAACAGCCTTCACCCGTTCGCCGCTTTTGATCTAGAGCTGCGACAAGAGCAGTTACGGTAAAACGTGGGCCGGTGTAGTCGGTGTACGCCAAGAATGGACCCGTGGGTGGGCGATCTGGCCAGCCCGTAATTTCATAAAACCCGCTTAAGGCCCCCGCTAGATTTCCAAAACCGGGATACATATTCATGGGTCCGGTTTGACCCATAAGGCAACTAGACAACATAACGATCCCTGGCTTTCGACTCTTGATAGATAAGTAGTCGAAACCCCAATTTGCCATTGCCTTTGGCGTAAAAGATTCGATAATTACGTCAGCCCAATCGACCAGGTCCCAGATGACCTCTCGAGCAGCATCCTTTGAAAGGTCAAGACTCATTAAATATTTACCTGCATTTATCGAGTGATATTGAGCCGTATTATCGGGGTGAGTCACATCGTTGACAAACGGACCAGCATTTCGGATCACGTCCATTCGCCCCTCTGATTCAATTCTGACGACTGTTGCACCGTGATCAGCAAGACTTCGCGTAGCCATTGGAGCTGCTACAGCCCAAGTGAAATCGAGAACGTTAACTCCCGCCAACGGAGAACCTGTTGGCGGTGTCCCTGCGGGCTGTGAGCACGCCGGTTTCCTCTGTGAATCGTCGAGTATCTCGATTGTATGTTGCCCAAGTTTAGGAGGCGCTCCAAGGATTTTCAGAGGTGTGCTCGCTTTAGCGAAACGACCCGGGAATTTGTATCCAAGCTGACTGACTTCTTCAAAAAACTCTCGAGACTTTAAATGGTCAGACTCAACTATGTCTTTGGTAGTCGCCACAGGAGCAATCAATAGACGACGTTCACTGTTCGCCGCCATCAGCTCTCTTTTAGATTTAGTAGCAGTGAGAGCGGCTATAGCATCTTGAGCACGGTAGAGAGCAAGAGGATCAGCCTGCCCCGAAAAAATCATCATGAAAAAATCGATCCAATTCTGATCACGGGTTTCTTTGTCGCAATGCCCTTCCTCGTATACCCAATTCATCAGTCGCTGGCTATAAGGCCCAAGCATTGAGCCAAACATAAAAGTGATTGACACGAACCCATCAGCCGCCGGATAAACAGTCCTGAGAACGTAATCTCCAGCTTTGATGCCTCCACCAGCGCGAGCGACTGGGGGAGCGCCAACAGCAGTCGTCATCAGATACGTTTGTGTGCACTGAGTCACTGCTTGCTGCGCCGATACATCAATATGTTGCCCAAAACCTGAACTGCTGCGCTCATAAAGAGCTATTGTCGTCGCTTCAGCAGCTTCCAAAGCTCCATGTAACCATCCTTGAGGAACCGCGCCGACTTGGACGGGAGCTCGATCTGGATCACCTGTAAGACCTAGTTGCCCACCACTCGCTAACAAAGTCAAATCTGTCGCCAACCAGTCATGCTTTGGACCCGAAGCACCGAAAGGTGAAAGCGTAACAGTCAGCAGCGAGGGATTTTTTTTACGTAAGGCCGACAGGTCAAGATCTATGAAAGCGCCACAATCAAGAATCACATCTGCTGTGCGAGCTAAAATTTCTATTTCTGCGATACCGCCGACTACAGATTTCTTACCGCGATTCCAAGCCCAGTGAGTGAGTGACCCCTCAACGTTTGGCAAATCGTCGGCAAAAGGACCTAGGTGTCGAGCGCGCGTTCCTTCTGAAGGTTCAATGGCAATTACTTCTGCTCCGAGCTGAGCCAATAAAAGCCCAGTCAAATTAGACCTTTCGTCAGTGAGGTCCAGTATTCGATACGGGGAAAGCATGAAGATCATCTTGCACGATGCAAGCCACGAGGTCCAGTAGCTAATACCTTAATTTTAATGCGTTGCTCATGAAACCATCTGAACTGCAATTTGCTGTTAGATGCCAGACCTGTAAACGTTTGGTCTAAACCGCTCATAGGCAAAAACAATCCAGCATCGTGTTCTTTGATCCGTTCTTTTGTTTAAGAATTAGTCTTACCTATGAAGTAAATAGCTAATGCTGCAATTGGACCGGTTGCTGCTGTTATCAGCCAAGCGTTGCGGAACGACTCTAAATCAGAACCTTGCCCAACGACTGTGATGAGAACCGCAACACCGATGGTAGCTCCGATTTGTCTACCTACCTGGTTGAGAGAGCCACCAACTGAGAACTCAGCTGGTGGCACGTGGCTTACCGCTGCTGCGCTCACGATTGGAAAAGTTGTTACAACCCCGATTGCAATCAGAATTGATGCGGGAAACCAAAGACCCCAATAATTTGGGCTTTCGGTAACGAAAAGAGCGTACATAAGAACCCCAGCTCCCCAGAAGAAGGAACCAGGCACAGCGATAATTCGCACACCATAGCGCGCCCCCAGTTTCCCGACCCATGGGGCCGTTAACGCCACAAAAATTGGAACCGGAGCTGATGCTAACCCTGCGGTCCGAATCGAGTAGTCCCAACCCTGAGTAAGCCACAAAACGTTGACGATTAGTGACGCTGAAAGGCCAGCAGCCTGAATAGTGGTTGCGAGGTTAGCCATCGATAAGGAACGTATGCGAAAAAGATGAACCGGAAGTGCTGGCGCCCTATGGCGGCGACCTTTTATCAAAGTAATGGCCAGGAGAATGAAAGAGATGCAGGCAGCACTCAGAACCCCCTCAGATGACCAGCCCCACGGCCCGACTTGCACAATCGAAAATGCTAAGAGCGCCATTGAAGTCGCAAGAATAATAGCCCCAACAATGTCCGGGAATGGAGCGTTAGCATCTGCTGGTGTTTCAGGAAGAGTATTTTTGCCAGTCAAATAGCTTAGAAGACAGAAGGGCGGCAGCACGATAAATGCCCAACGCCAGCCATGAGAGTTGACAATTAAAGCACCTAAAACTGGTCCGGTAGCAACTCCGAGAGCTGTAAGGGAACCCCACTTAGCAACTACAGTCATTCTTTCTGAGGGTGCAGTTCCTGCAAGTAATAGACCTAATGATGCCGGAGTGAGCAGAGCGCCCCCAACCCCCTGAGTAACACGCGCAACGACAAGTATCGGAAAAGTTGGTGCTGCCCCAACAAGAAGCGATGAGAAGGCAAAGAGACTAAGACCTGCCATAAACGTAAAACGCCGACCGAACCGGTCAGCTAGTCGCCCAGCAGGGATTAGAAGAGCAGCGAACGAAATCGTATACGCGTTGAGTACCCACGTAAGCGTGCCTCGGTCAGTATTAGCGAAGGTCTGCTCTAAGTCAGGGAAAGCCACATTCATTGTTGATACGTTGGCAGTGACAAGAAAAGCACCTAGCGCCGTCGATAAGAAAATAAGTCGCGAACGCCGCAGATTATCGGCTGCGGCGCAAGCGCTTGACCCATTGCTGATAGGGAGCGGTCTAACGGTGAAGACAAGAGACTTGGCAGCGTCACCACCGTGAATATTTCTATCTGTCACTGCGACCTGTCTTCTGGACTTGCAAGGATGTCCTTTGTGGTTTCACTCAAAGGTGTAATAGATATACGCGTAACCGAAAGCGGTAGCATCATAAAAGTTTAAGTGTGCAGAAGCTCCGCTCTAGCGATTTTCTTTGACCATGCTCGCAAGAGCTTGCAATTGCAGAAATCGCTACACATAGACGCCGCAACATTTTTCCAAGGATTAAACAGTTAAGTCTGTTTAAGTGGCGACTCTTTGATAACTGTCAAGAGAACCTTAATTTTCCTAGATATAGAAATCGGCGTTAACAAAGCAGCTGCCGACGCTATCATGTGATGCGGTCTCTGATGCTCGCCGCTTCGGAGACCGCGCTAGACGAACTCTTGTTGCTTCACGGCAACAAGAGTTCTTTCTATGTGTAAAGAAGGCGAATATGAAACCGCATATGCTTGGAATCTTAGGTTGTCGCATGAGCGGATACAGAAAACTCGATTTTATGTCTCGACGCAAACAAACTTTGTTAAATTTTCGAGATGGAACTTGGGTTTGGGCCGCGAGTGCGTTTATCTCCTTTCTTCAGTCGCGCTATTTCGTCTGGTATAGAGGTTGCTTCGGTATACAACCACATGGTCATGCCTGTCGCCAGCTCAGATCCTGAAGCAGATTATGAAGCGCTTACCGAACGAGTATCGATTTGGGACGTCGGTTGCCAACGCCAAGTGCAGGTTCAAGGGTCTGATGTAATCGAGTTTTGTAGCTATCTAAGCGCCAGGAACCTCAGCGGCTTAGAAATAGGAACGGCAAAGTACGCGCCCCTATGCGACTATCAGGGTTATCTAATAAACGATCCTATTGTGTTGAGAGTTGCTCAAGATACGGTGTGGCTTTCGATCGCAGACTCAGACATCGGTCTTTGGGTTCGCGCTATAGCTGGTGAGAGCGGAGCGAATGTGCATGTGTCAGAACCGGATGTATCGCCATTAGCGATCCAAGGTCCCCGGGCTGAAGACACCGTTGCTGATGCATTGGGAACTTGGGTTCGAGACTTGAAACTGTTTCAGTTCAAGCGAACTGTGTGTGAAGATATCCCTCTGGTGGTATGTCGTTCCGGGTGGAGCAAACATGGAGGATTCGAGCTATTCCTAGAAGATGGTTCCAAAGGAAACGATTTATGGGATCTTCTTTGGGAAGCTGGAGATGAGTATGGCATTCGAGTCGGTGCCCCAAACAATAGGGAACGCATCGAAAATTTTCTTTTGTCTCACCGGTCTGATACCGGTAATTATCTTGATCCATTTGAAAGCGGGATTGGCCAATTCGTGGATCTCGACAGCCCGCACGACTTTATTGGAAAAAACGCGCTGATTGCTAAAAGTGGCTTACCACGATTACGGGAACTAAAGGGCTTGTTTATCGATGGCGCTCCAATGGGACCAAACCACCAGCCATTACGACTGGAAACACTTGAGGGCGACTTTGTCGGGCAGATCAGAGTCCTTAACTATTCTCCTAAGTTTAGCCAAAATATTGGGTTAGCTATTATCGAGTCTCCTCATAATATTGCCGGAGTTTCCCTAAAGTTCCAAAGCGAAAATGGCCCGAGAAAAGCGACGGTTTCAGACCTACCGTTCAAGGAGGCCAACGCGTTCAAGATAACAATGAAAGAGCGGCTATAGCTTGTGTAGCGAGCTGCGTTGAAGATCACTTGGGAGAAATGAGCTCGTGTGCGTTACCTCTTGCCGTTGTGAACGCAAAGAGGGGGCGGAGCCACAGCCCCGCCCCCTCTTAATTAAGTATCAAAGATAACAGTTTTTGTATTGACGTTTAGCTATCAAGCGCCTCGTGCAGCTGAAAGCCAGCCATCAACAGTTGCCCTATTAGCAGCAATCCATTCAGCAGCGATATCTTTAGGATCTGCACCGTCGCCTTGGGCAACGTTAGCTACTGAGACGTCCATAACTGAAAGCTTGATTTGCTTCAGAAGCTCTTCGGCAGACGGGTTAGCAGCAAGGAAATCGTTGTTTGCTGCCGCCTGGATATCCGCAGCAACCCATCCGATCATGCATTTACCATCTGCGTTCTGAGCAGGACACATATCGGCACCAATTGCAGCTGTACCTGGTCGCTGATCCCATTCTGCGCCACCTTCTTCGCCAGTCGGATTGGAATCATCAAGAATGTATTCCATTCCGAGCCAGTATGAGTTGTCACCTGGGCGAATCTGAGTGATGTAAGCCGATGGGGTCCAAGTATAAGCAATTACTGGCAGACCTTCGGTCACCATGTCTACAGCTTGCGCCCACATTGGGTCATAACCCGCTTTTACCTGAACTATCTTTTCATAGCCAGCACCTGCGAATTGTGCGTTAATAATGTTGTCGCATGTCCAGTCCTCTGGGCAGCCCATGATGTCGACCATCCCATTGTTTGGGTTGGCGTCAGTAGCGTCGTATGCAGCTATTGCATCGGCGTTGCCCTCGAGGTCTTCGAACGTCTTAATCCCATATTCGTCGGCGAATGTCTTTTCTATTAGGTAGCCCTGAAGCCCGCCTGACATCATTTCTTCACCGATTATGCTTACGGCTTCTCCGACAAGGGAGCCATCTGTGCGTTCTGCCTCAAGCCAACTTTGATGACCAGGCATCCACGAATTTGCCCAGAAGTCCATGCTTCCTTCAGCCATGGCCATAAAGGCTTGCTGAGGTCCAAGTTCCATGTCACCAGACTCGGAAACTTCGTATCCGAGCTCTTCCATCAGAGCGGTATAGATTTCCGCCTGTACGTATCCGGTACTCCAGCTAGCGCGACCAATAGTTACGCTGACACCTTCTCCTGGAGTCATGGTGGCTTCACTCGATTCCGAGCTACTGCTACTGCTAGCGCTGGAGTCGTCATCACTCCCGCATGCGCTTAGGAGCAAGAGTGCGCTAACTGCGATGCCGCATGCGCGAAGAAGTAGTTTCTTTTCTGATGTTTTATTCATAAATCGGGCCCTCCTCAGAGTCCCTTTGCGCTGGCCCAGGCCTTATTGGCTAATCAACAGCAATAACAACATTAGCCGAAAGAGAGCGCATGGCAAGTGAATAGCCAAATTATACTTTTTCGTAGATCTCTTTACGAGTGAACTCAGCGAGTGTTTGGCGCACTGACGAGGCGATCGAGAGGCCCCCGAGTAGCACGAATAGCGATCCGACTCCAGATACGAGATTTGGGTCTGCAACTCGCGTAATGCTTGCAATCCAACCGACAGCAAGCGCCAATAGTCCTAAACCCAAACCGCCAACGATGGTACACCAACGGTATAGATATTCTTCTTCTCCAGAGAAGAGGCCGGAGGCAGGCAACGCACATCCGAGAGCTATCAGCGCAACGATCAGAGAAATCCAGCCGAGCCCTCCTCCTTGACGAGTAAAGCCATCGAAGATCACGTCGCCGGTCCGCTGTGCTTGAGAGATCAGTGCCGTGTATTCAGCAGCCAGACTGCCCGCTTTTCCTAGATCCCCATCGGCTTCTGCCTGCTCAGCGAGCAAAGCTATGGCGTCTAATTGTATCTGTAGGTCTGGGCCGATTACCGATTCTGCCCTGGTGTCGAATGTCCACCCTGAATAGCCGCCGATGACTATGAAAAGTAAACCAAAGGTTAAAGAAACAAGACGTCCAGAACGAACCCCTGAAGGTAGAGGTCGGGTAGCCCCCATAGGAGCTTGCCATAGCCATAAAATGCTGCCTAGCGCCATCAAAACCGCGCTTGCGACAGCGACATATGCACCTGAGCCTCTGCTAAATACTGTGACGGCGTCGGGCTGGTTCGTAAAGAGATTAGTAACGGCTAGCACTAAAGCGGTAAGAGCAGCGAGAACAGCTCCGTCTGGACCCAGCCATCTATTCCCACGTCCCGGGTATCTGATAGTTGAATAAACGCTACCTCCGCCTACAACAACGCAGACGATAAGAAGAATCCCGAACCACGATCCCCCCGATGCTTCAATCCCGTTAAAGCTTTGGCCGAGTAAATTAGTGTCGGCACTGCGAGCATACGCCGACACAAGACCAGAGTGATTTGTCCACGGTAATAAGAGAGCGAACAGGATTCCTATGATTCCTATTGTGGTCAACGTTATTGCTTTACGCTCTTTGATTCCTAACGGCGCGTAGACAGAGGTTGTGTCATCAGTAGACGAAAAGTCGCTAGAGGTTTCGGTAGGTATTAACAACTCAGGGGTTTTCATGTTCTGCCAGGCTGAAATAATTCGGGGAGCGAGTCCTCTATTCTTTGATCCATTGGGTTGAGTGAGTCGGTCTAGAACCACCGCGACTATGAAGAATGCGAGACCACCGGAGCCCGCTAACGCTATATCTTGATTAGCTATAGCTCGATATAGAAGTCTTCCTAGTCCTCCAGCACCCATAATGGCAGCGATACCGAGCATCGAAATAGCTAACAATAAGGTCTGGTTAATACCGGTTAAAATAGCGGCTCGAGCTAATGGAAGTTGAACATCTGTAAGGACTCGCCTCTCAGAAGCTCCGTATGCTCTTGAGGCTTCAACTACGTCTTCAGGAACCTGTCTGATTCCGAGGTTAGTTAATCGTATTAGCGGTGGGAGCGCGAAAACCATTGTGACCATTGTCGCTGAGACAAAGCCGACCCCGAAGAAAAATACGAAAGGTAGCATATATACAAATGAATGCACTACTTGCATCGCATCCAATACAGGGCGTACCACGCGCCACACTCCGTCGAGCCGTCCACACGCCACACCAATTGGAATACCTATGAGAACGCATAAAATAACG
>CAJQGN010000018.1 GCA_905477545.1 uncultured Acidimicrobiales bacterium
GTGGGTTCAATCATAAGAGTCCCAGGTACCGGAAAGGACATCGTAGGCGCATGAAAGCCATAATCGATTAGTCGCTTGCTACATCATCGACGCTTGCGATTGTGTCGAAGCCCCTAAGGTCAATTATGCATTCGTGTGCAACTCGACCATTTGGTGCGGTGTAAAGAACGGGGTAATGTTTTGATAGTCGGTGCGCCAGATAGTTGGCGCTTAGAATAGCAATCTTCGTCGCATGTTGCAGACCTGCGCCTCCCATCATGTTTATGTACATCCAGGGAATAGGAAGAATGCCTGCTGAGCCCCAAGGCGCTGACGATATTGGCCCAGGCCCACTATTCGGACCGGCTTCGGGTCTTAGCGGATGATTCGGAAGAAACGGAGCTAAGTGAGCTTTGGCAGCAACGGGACCAATACCAGGGCCACCGCCGCCATGCGGAATGCAAAATGTTTTGTGTAGATTCAAATGGCTAATATCTGCCCCGATATGACCTGGAGAAGCTAGCCCTACTAATGCATTAAGATTTGCGCCATCAATATAGACCTGGCCTCCTGCCTGGTGAGTGAGATCGCAAATTTCTCCGATACCTTCCTCGAAAACTCCATGTGTCGAGGGGTACGTGACCATAATCGCTGCAAGCTGATCTCGGTGCTGATCGATGCGCTGAATGAGGTCTCTCAAATCAACGTCACCATTTTCATTGCATTCGACTACAACAACACGGAAGCCCGCCATAACTGCTGAAGCAGCGTTGGTTCCGTGAGCAGAAGAGGGTATTAGACAAATCTGTCTCTCATGCTCGCCTCGACTCTGGTGATATTTTCTTATTGCCAGAAGTCCAGCGAATTCTCCTTGGGACCCTGCATTAGGTTGCAGCGAAATAGCGTCGTATCCAGTACAAGCAAGCAGCCAGTCTTCTAGTTCTTTAATAATGCTGACATATCCAGCGGCTTGATCCAAGGGCGCAAATGGGTGAATGTTTGAGAACTGTGGCCAGGTAATTGGTTCCATCTCGCTAGTAGCATTTAATTTCATCGTGCAACTGCCGAGCGGAATCATTGCTCTATCTAATGCGATATCTTTGTCGGCCAGGCGACGTATATAGCGAAGCATCTCAGTTTCGGAACGGTAGAGATGGAAAACCGGGTGAGTTAGGAATTCAGTTTTTCTCTTGTGTCTTTCTGGAATTCCAGGATCGTAATTTTTTTGTTCCCAAGCCGGGTCGAGCTCACAACCGAACGCGCTAAGTAGGTCAGCTACCGTGTTCTCGTCAGTTGTCTCATCTAGAGAAATGCCGAGAGTGTTTTTATCTACCAGTCTTACGTTTATACCCTTAGCTGCAAGCACATCACTGATCTTTTCACCAGCTCCCGGCGTCGCAATTGTAATCGTGTCAAAGTAATTTTTGTTAAGCACCCTGAATTCGCTGCTGCGTAGCGACTCGACTAGAGCAGAGGTCAATTTGTGGACTCGATTAGCAATGGAACGCAACCCTTCAGGGCCGTGCCAAACTGCGTACATGGAGGATATGACTGCCAGAAGTACCTGGGCGGTGCATATATTGCTAGTTGCCTTTTCTCTTCTAATATGCTGTTCGCGGGTCTGTAATGCGAGTCTCGTCGCTGGCCGGCCCGCTGAATCGACTGATACGCCTACGAGTCTGCCGGGCATGGACCGCTTGTGCTTTTCTTTGGCGCCAATATACCCTGCGTGCGGACCGCCGAATCCAAGGGGAACTCCGAATCGTTGAGATGAGCCGACAACTAGATCGGCGCCCAATTCACCCGGGGGAGTAAGCAAACATAAACTAAGCAAATCGGCAGCAACTACGAGTAAACAATTGTTCGCACGCGCCAATTGACTTACAACCTCGATATCGCCGATAACGCCGCTAGACCCTGGGTATTGAACGAGTATCCCGAAACACTCTGTTGGGTCAAAATCGATCCATGGATTACCAACCTGAATTTCTATTCCCAACGGTTCGGCTCTCGTCTTGATTACTTCGATTGTTTGAGGGTGGCAATCGCTATCGAGGAAAAATGCGCCTTCGCTTTTGCTCGATAGGCGCCGGCTCATTGTCATTGCTTCAGCACCGGCGGTGCCTTCGTCGAGAAGCGAGCTATTAGAAATTTCCATGCCTGTAAGGTCGCAAACCATTGTTTGATAGTTGAGCAACGCTTCCAGTCTGCCTTGGCTTATTTCTGGTTGGTAGGGGGTATATGCGGTGTACCAGGATGGGTTTTCCAAAATGTTTCGTTTTATCACCGCTGGTGTGATTGTGTTGTAATAGCCCATTCCGAGCGCAGAAGTGAGTACCTGGTTTTGTTGAGCTTTTTGGCTGAGTTTTGCTATTGCTTCGGTTTCACTTATTGCTGTCGGAAGAGCAAGGTCTGCATTGTTGGCGATAGATGGAGGTAGAACGTCTCCAATAAATGAATCTAACGAGTGCGCCCCAAGAGCATTCAGCATGACACTGAGATCTTTTGGCCTAGGTCCGATGTGCCGTTGAGCGAATGCGCCGTTTGATTCATGATTGTTCATTAGTAATCCTTAAAATTATTTAGATCGTTTGTATCGGTGTTGCACAAATGGCAACGAAGTGACTGTGCATCCGATTTGTTTACCTCTTACAACGGCAGTTAAATCGTTGTCCTCATTTGCATACGGCGCGTCGATGTAGCCCATCGCGACTGGCTTACCAGTAGTTGGGCTATAACCGCCACTAGTTATGAGTCCTACCATTTGGTTGGATTCATTGAACAGTTGAGCCCCATCTCGGATAGGTCTCTTTCCTGATGCAGTTACTCCAACTCGTGTTTTGTCAGTGCCTTTTTCAAGTTGTGAGCAAATTGTAGTAGCCCCAGGAAACCGCTGATCTTGTCTGCGTCGCTGTGGAATAGTCCAACTGAGATTTGCTTCAACTGGAGTCGTACTCTCGTTCAGTTCGTTGCCGTATAAGCACAGCCCCGCTTCCAAGCGAAGGGTATCCCTAGCTCCAAGGCCAGCAGGTTTTAATGTTTCATCAAGGAGCAACAACCGAACTATTTGTTCCACCTCATCATTGGGCATAGCGATTTCAAAACCGTCTTCTCCGGTATACCCACTTCTCGAGATATTGCACTCTGTTTTCCCAACATTAATTACGCCAGCTTCCATGAAAGAGAGATCAGCTACTGCCGGATCATGTTTCCGTAGGACACTTACCGCCTTAGGTCCTTGTATTGAAATTAGAGCCAAGTCATGTCGAGGTCTAAAACTTAGCTGGTCGCCTAATGACGCATTCAAGTACTCAAGGTCAATTTCTGCTCGGGAAGCGTTAAGCACAATGCGGAACTGGTTGGACATTCGTGTAAAGATGACGTCGTCGACTATTCCGCCTGCGCCGTTTGTGAGCATCGAGTAGCGAAGCCGATTATCGTCAAGAGTGGTGAGCCCTCCTGGAGCAATCAGTTCTAAAGCTTCACCGACGTCTGAACTACCTATCGAAGAGACATCGACTATTTTCATGTGGCTGACATCAAATAACCCGGCTGCTTCTCGAGTCGCACGGTGTTCCGCTAGCACTCCATCGTATTGAATGGGAAGCTCGTAGCCGGCGAAAGGGACTAGTCTGCCCCCAAGCTCGACATGTAGCCCGTAGAGCGCGGTTTTTTTTAATTCATTGTTAGCTTTTGCCTTTGGTTTATGTTCAGTCATGCCCTGGCCCAGTAGCTCGCGTCAAATTTGACGCCCCGCGCTGTCTGGGAACCTGAGAGATTGGCCACCCTACAGTGGTTTTCCCCTTCGGTGTTTAAGGTTTTGATACCTTAACTCTTTCCAGCGTTGCTTCTTCCCAGCGGTCCTTTTGCCTGAGAGATTGTCCGGGGCGGTTGCTCCTTCGGCGCCTGCAAGAACTCAATATTCTTTTAGGGCTCTCCCACTGAGTGTCAGCAGCACTACCTAACCTAGTACGGCAATTCCAGTTTGCGGTGGTTATTCTGGTGTAATCGTTCTGGCGACAGTCTGAAGCACTTGCCTGCGATCGCTGTCAGGATGGGTAGTTCTTAACATCAAAGAAATCGTTATCTAGCTCGATAAGAAATTAGCGATGCGATCTTTCGGCCGGCCGATAATGGCACGAGTTGAGCTAACCAAAACTGGCCGTTGCAATAGGGCTTTACGTTGCAATAACAGATCCACCACTGCTGATGGGTTATTTACATAGTCATCAGGGTTCAGTTCTAATTTTTTGAACTGTGAATCTTTACGGACCAGGTCCTCTACTGGATCTTCAAGCACTGAAACAAGATGCTCAAGAGCTGCTTTATCTGGGGGTGTTTTCATATATAGAACGACATCTACGTCTACACCTTGATCCTCAGCGACCGCTAAGGCAGTTTTTGATGACCCTCAATGAGGGTTGTGGTAGATAACTACTTTACTCACGCAGACTCCTTGTCGAACTGGTGCTGACGGTACCAAAAAGCGCCATGTGAGGTGCGGATACCTCAGTAAATATTTGAGAAAACGAATCAGCGACCAAAGCTATTTTGTATCCGTTCTTTCATATCTGCTCCAGCGCCCGGACCGTTTTCTCGAGCCCATTTGAGTCCGTCGGATCGTTCCATTTTTGCTAGGGCTAGTATCTGTTTTTTTTCTTCCGATAACGTGTGCCATGAATTAGCGGAGATATCTGCGGCCCAATCAAAAGCGCTTGCCGTTAAGCT
>CAJQGN010000019.1 GCA_905477545.1 uncultured Acidimicrobiales bacterium
CCTTCAACCGCTGCTGGGTTAAGGTTTGCTCCCTCGACCCATGCTTGAGCAGCTTCGCGAGAAAGCCCTTCAGCGGGATCAACATGAATTTTGCTGATTGCATCCGGGTTTTCTGCTGCGACGGTTTCTATTTCAACTCCACCTTCTGCAGAAAGCATCCCTAAATGTTTTTTAGCGGACCGGTCGAGAGTGAAGCTTGCGTAATACTCTTCCGAAATATCGCTAGCTTTTTCAATCCAGAGCCGTTGAACAATATGACCATTAATATCTAGTCCGAGAATGTTTTCGGCATGAGTACGTGCATCATCTACCGAGGCAGCGAACTTAACTCCGCCTGCTTTCCCGCGGCCGCCTGTATGCACTTGGGCCTTCACCATTACTGGAGTGCCTAAGTCTTCAGCTGCCTTTACTGCTTCGTCAACTGTGAAGGCAACAGCTCCTGGGGAGACTGGCATGCCGTACTTTGCGAAGAATTGCTTTCCTTGATATTCAAAGAGGTCCACTCGGGCGCTCCTATGTCGGTTGATGTGAGCCGCACAATTGGGCCCACGAATTAGACATACTAGGTCGGTGAAGGCGACTAACGTCTACCTGGGGAGGGGTATCTAGTGACAAATTTAAATACCGGCACAGATGTGATGCTGGCAAAACGAGTTGGCAGGGTTGCGATTTTAAGTTTTAACCGCCCAGAAGCTCGCAATGCTTTGCATCCTGAGACCTACGAGGCCTTCAATCGGATGCTTCCTTTATTAGCTGAGGACCCTGATGTAGGGGCCTTAATGATTACAGGCGAAGGGGGAGCATTTTGTGCAGGGGGTGACGTGAAGTCTATGAAAGCCCGCAATTCTGGGGTTTCAGCTGAAGCAGCCACAGATGATTTGAGAGCTAGACAACGGGCAGTGTCTTTTGCTCTCAACACATTCCCAAAGGTAACTGTTGCTGCGGTTGACGGAGCAGCAGCAGGCGCAGGTATGTCAATTGCGTTGGCTTGCGATTTACGAATCGCGTCGGTTCGCGCATTGTTCACTACAGCTTTCGCAAAAGTTGGTTTCTCAGGCGATTTCGGTGGAAGTTATTTTTTAACTCAACTCGTCGGAGCCGGAAAAGCTAAAGAATTGTATTTAACAGCTGAACGGTTTGATGCAAGAACTGCAAACGAACTCGGGGTCGTCAACCAAGTTCTAGAAGGCGATGATTTTGAAAGTCTCGCCGTTGCCTATTGCCAGCAATTTGCAGATGGGCCCACCATTGCTCATCGTTATATGAAAGAAAATTTAAACCGGGCTCTTGTCGCTGACTTAGCGACTTGTCTTGACGCTGAAGCAACAGCAATGACACGTTGCCGATCCACCGAAGATCATAAAGAAGCAGTCGAAGCTTTTGTAGCTAAACGAACACCAATTTTTCATGGTCGTTAGATCAACTTTATGTAACTTTTTTGAGATTGGCGTATGAAAGAACGAGCGTTTTTTGTCCAGCTTCAACGAAATTAATCGTTACCTCAGCATTTTCTCCTTGGCCGGACAGGTCAATAATTACTCCCTCACCAAATTTAGAATGGCGGATATCTTCGCCTATTTTGTAAGCAGAGGTTTCCAACGGCGTCGAATTTGGTAGCTGGTTCGCCATCGCTCGTTCAACAACACGTTCCTTAGCTTTTTCGCGACGTTCTTGCCTGCGATCTTCTGCCCTTCCGGTCCCGCCGACGACTCTGGTTCCATCAGTGTCATCTTTGGGTCGCGCATTCGAATAAGTTGACGCACCCATAGCGCTGTAGCCAGAGCGCGGTGATTTATCAAGAATCAAAGATTCCGGTATTTCTGACAAGAACCGGCTAGGAGGGTTGTATTGGGTTGATCCAAACAGTGTCCGACTCCAGGCATGACTAACATATAACTGCTCACGAGCTCTTGTGAGCCCAACGTACGCTAAGCGACGTTCTTCTTCTAGCTCGTTTGGATCACCAAGAGCTCTTAAGTGAGGGAAAACGCCATCCTCCATACCCACTATGAACACATACGGAAATTCGAGGCCTTTCGCCGCATGAAGAGTCATTAAAGTGACTTGTGACTCGTCATCCAGAGAATCGGTGTCTGAGACCAAAGAAATTTCTTCGAGGAAATCTTCGCACGACTCAAACTCATCTGCAGTCCCAACTAGCTCCGCAAGATTCTCCAATCGTCCCTCGGCTTCTATCGAGCGCTCATTTCGCAATTCATCAAGATATCCCGAAAGTTCGAGGGCTGCTTTAAGAACTTCTGCTGGGCCTTCATCCAAAAGATCACTGATTTTCTCTATGAGAGAACTGAAATTTACGAGTCCTTTTTTAGCTGCTCCGGTGACTCCTGTCTCTGGCCAGGACCGGACAGCTTCAATGAGGCTTGTCCCCTCGTTCGCAGCCCACTGATCAAGTTTGGCTACACTACTGTCACCAATTCCACGCTTCGGAACATTAATAACTCTCTTTATCGCAACTTCATCCGATGGATTCACAACCAATTTGAGATAGGCGAGAGCGTCTTTAACTTCTTTCCGGTCATAGAACCGAGTTCCTCCAACAACTTTGTAAGGAATCCCATTTCTCACAAGTCGCTCTTCAAGAACCCTACTTTGCGCGTTCGTTCTATAGAAAACAGCAATATCGCTCCACAAAGCATTCTCTTCTGAATGAAGTTCAGCTAATTGGTTTACGACAAACGCAGCTTCATCAGATTCATCTTCGCCTTGGAATTTAACTATTTTTTTCCCGCCAGCTTTATCAGTCCACAGATTTTTAGGTTTACGGCCCTCGTTCTGAGAAATCACTGCATTCGCTGCATCCAAAATTACTTGAGTCGATCGATAATTTTGGTCAAGGACAACCACTGCCGTGTCTGGGAATGCAGTTTCGAAATCTAAGATGTTACGAATGTCTGCTCCACGAAACGCGTAAACCGATTGGTCACTATCGCCGACAACGAAAAGATTCCGATGCTTACTAGCTAATTGAATGATGATCTCATTTTGGGCTCGGTTAGTGTCCTGGTATTCGTCAACTAGTACATGCTGAAATCGCCGCTGGTAATGCTCTAAAGCAGTGGGATTTTCCTTGAACAATTCGACCGTTAGCGTCAGCAAGTCATCGAAGTCCATTGCTCCAGCCCTGCGCAACCGCTTTTGATACTCCACATAGCTCTCAGCGATCTTTCGTTCAAAAATGTTTGAAGCTTGCTCGAGCGCAGTATCAGAACTCATCAATTCATTTTTGTAGTTTGAAATACGTGCGTGCACGGTTCGCGGCGGGAACTTTTTGGTGTCTATATTCAGGTCACGAAGAACATAGTTAGTAAGTCTTACTGCGTCAGCTTGGTCGTAGATAGAAAAAGCTGATGGGTAACCCAGCAGAGAACCATCGCGTCGCAGAATCCGAACGCACGCAGAATGAAAAGTCGATACCCACATTTTTTCTGCTACCGGGCCAACAATCGCGCCAACCCGATGTTTCATTTCTTCTGCTGCTTTGTTGGTAAAAGTTATCGCCAAAATTTCGAATGGGCTTATGCGGTCTTGTTCTATTAAATGAGCAATCCGGTGAGTGAGAACTCGCGTCTTCCCGGAACCAGCACCAGCGACTACTAACATCGGACCGTCACGGTGAAGCACTGCGTCGTTTTGGGCCGGGTTTAGACCATCCAGTATTTGCTCAACAGTCATGTCGTGTAGTCAGCGTTTATTCGCACGTATCCGTCGGTTAAGTCACATCCATACGCCGTAAACTGTTCAGTGCCAAGCTGAAGCGAAACATGAATGAGAATTTCATCTTGATTTAAATATCTCTCAAGTTCTTTCAACAATTCATTAGTTGCTTGATTCGGGTACACCTCATGCTCCCCAAATTTTATGACGACCGCATTTTGGTCTATTCCCGTTTCATCTTCGCATTTTCCAATAGCCATAGCGACACGACCCCAGTTGGGGTCACACCCATGAACCGCAGTTTTTACTAGCGGTGAGTTAACTATAGATTTCGCTATTTTTTTTGCCTGGACGCTACTCTCAGCCTGGTCGACTGTTACAACTATCAGCGTTTCGGCACCTTCTGCGTCAGATGCAAGCTGTCTCGTCAACTCTAAACACACGTTCTTCAATCCATCTTCGAACGCATTCAAATTGACGCGGCCTGCGTGACCTGACGATAAAACTAGAGCCATATCACTTGTTGAAGTGTCTGTATCGATACTGAGCGCATTGAACGTAGTCCCAACAACTTTTTTGAAGATGAGGTCTAACTCCGCCGTTGAAAGCTCGGCGTCTGTCATTATCACTGCGATCATCGTCGCCATGTTTGGTTCTATCATTCCGACGCCCTTTGCGATGCCTACAATGGAGGCTTCTCCCACCTGAGTTGACGCTATTTTCGGGTGGGTATCAGTTGTCATAATTGCATTCGCAGCGTCTTCTGCCGACACACTGTCAAAGGGACCAACCAAGTTCACAAAATGTTCACGAATTCTGTCCATCGGATATTGGACGCCTATCACGCCGGTCGATCCGACAAGCACCTCAGTAGGCTCGCATTGCACGCTCGCCCCCACAAGAGCTGCGAGTTCATTCGCGTTGGCTACTCCTATAGCTCCCGTAGCTACGTTTGCATTTTTGGAAACAACGACCACTGCTCGACTAGTTCCTGATTGAGCATGTTCTCTGCTTAGAACAATGCTCGGACCTGCGAAAAGGCTCTGCGTGAACACGGCTGAGACTTTTGCTTGAACATCGCAGGTGAGCAACATGACGTCATTTGTTTCATCTTTGACCCCCATGTTGGCAACGTGAACGTTGAATCCTTTAGGAAGGCTCGTCATAGCTAAATCATTCCCATTCTATTGTTCCCGGTGGTTTAGATGTGATGTCATAAACAACTCGGTTTATACCATCTACTTCGTTAATAATTCGCGATGACATAGTTTCTAAAAGTTCATAGGGCAGCTTCGCCCAGTCAGCGGTCATGGCGTCTTCGCTTGTTACGGCTCGAATAATTACCGGTCTTGCGTAGGTTCGTTCATCGCCCATGACACCTACGCTACGAACATCAGCAAGCACTGCAAAAGCTTGCCATATTTCACGCTCAAGACCTGCTTCTCTTATTTCCTGGCGAACAATCAAATCAGCTCTTTGTAAAATATCGACCGCTTCAGGGGTTACTTCACCAATAATTCGCACGCCGAGCCCTGGCCCCGGGAAGGGTTGCCGCCACACGATCTCATCTGGTAATCCAAGTTCGCTACCTAAGACCCTAACTTCGTCTTTGAAGAGGCTTCTGAGCGGCTCAACAAGATCGAAATCTATGTCATCGGGCAGCCCTCCTACGTTATGGTGACTTTTGATTTTCGCTGCATGCCCGGTTCCAGACTCAATAACATCTGGGTAGAGAGTGCCTTGCACTAAAAAATTAGCGTCAGAAATTTTTCGTTTCGCACTTTCGAAAATCCTAATAAATTTCTCACCAATTATCTTACGTTTTTCTTCAGGTTCAGTAACTCCTGCAAGAGCATTAAAAAATTCTTCTCCGGATTTCTCATGGATGAGTTCAATCCCCTGCGTTCGTTCAAAGGTCTCGACTACTTCTTCGCCCTCACCAAGCCTCATCAGACCGGTATCGACAAAAACGCACACTAGTTGATCGCCAATCGCTTTATGGACAAGTGCAGCAGCTACAGCACTATCCACTCCTCCTGATAGCCCACATATTGCTCGACCATTTCCTACTTGTAGCCGTATCGTTTCTACACTCTCTTGAATAAGGTTGGTCATCGTCCAATCGGCCCGGCAACCTGCAATGTTGTGCAGAAAATTTGTTAGCAGTTCTTGACCATGAGGGGTGTGCATAACCTCCGGGTGATATTGAACGCCAAAGATTTTTCGGTCAAAATTCTCCATTAACGCTACTGGCGCGTCAGGAGTCGACACACAAATCGCAAAACCTATCGGAGGCTGCGTGATCGAATCAAAGTGTGACATCCATACGTCGTCTCCGTCAGCTACCCCGTCTGGTAGGAGCACAGAAGAGCCGTGGGTAGTTAACTTAGCTTTCCCATACTCACCTCGACCGCTTCTAGCTACAGTGCCGCCTAGCTGCTGCGCTATCAGCTGAGATCCATAGCAGATACCGAGAATAGGTATTCCAAGATCATAAATTGCTGCGTCAATCGTTGGAGCTCCCTCGACATGAACAGACTTGGGTCCGCCTGAAAGTATTATGGCAACAGGATTTTCTTGCTTAATTTGTTCAGCAGTAATGGAATGCGGCACGATTCGGCTGAAAACGTGC
>CAJQGN010000020.1 GCA_905477545.1 uncultured Acidimicrobiales bacterium
CATGCCTATCTGCCTTGGAAGGCGGAATCCCAGGGAGCGTGGAAAACCTGATTAATGATTCAAAGGGATGTGGTGGAGTAATGCGCGCTGCTCCCGCTGGGATATATGCCACAAGCGCGCAAGATGCGTACACGGTGGGCTGTGAAGTAGCTGCCTTAACGCATACACATCGCACTGGGTGGACAGCTGCAGGTGTAGTCGCGGCTTTAGTTCAGGGCCTGCTCAGTGGGTTAACTAAAGAAGAAGCGCTTAACCAAGCAATAAACATTGCAGAAGCAGACCCGGAAGCGGTCGAGGTAGTAGCCAAGCTTGCCGTAGCGGGGAAGCTAAGCAAACTCAAAAAACTGAGCCCAGAACAGATAGAAACTTTGGGCGCAGGATGGATTGCTGAAGAAGCACTTGCCATAGCTGTCTGCTGTTTCATGAGCGACAGGTCGCCCCGTTCGCAAATGCTGTTATCGGTGAACCATTCAGGAGATTCGGACTCGACAGGAGCGATACTTGGGAACTTGATTGGCGCACACCAAGGTCAACAAGCGCTACCAACAGAGTGGAAAAACGCTGTTGAGCTTGGAGACCTAATTATTGAAGAAGCGAAGCTACTTCACTCAACGCTAGAAACCAGTTTCTAGTTTTTTAGCGGATCCCACCAGCGTTCAGCGATCGCCGTGAAATTGGGTTGACCAGTCGTCACAGTCACCCCACCATCTACAACAAGGTTGTGGCCAGTTACATAACTCGCATCATCGCTCGCCAAAAATGCGACCGCAGCAGCTATTTCTTCAGGCTTACCCATACGGCCTTGGGGAACAAGACGCTTATATTCAACTTGGGCTCGGCGGCTCGCAACAACTTCAGCGACTAACGGAGTTTCAACTCCTCCTGGGCACACTGAATTCACACGAATATTATCCCGCGCGTGATCAGCAGCCATAGCTTTAGTCAAATTCACCACAGCCCCTTTAGCAGCGTTGTACGCAGGAATTCCCCAGTCCCCAAACAATCCTGAAATTGAAGCAGTATTCACGATAGCTCCACCACCCTGAGCTCTCATCACAGGAATAACAGCGCGACAGCCGTACATCACAGAACTCAAATCAACGTCAATGATTCGCTTCCAATGCTCATCACTTAACGTGTCTACAGTGCCAGTAGAAACGATCCCAGCGTTATTGAAAAGGACATCTAGTCGACCGAAACGTTCCACAGTTGCTTTGACCATGTCATCTACAGCCGACGAATCAGCGACGTCAACCTGGAAAGTGTCAGTCGTGGCTCCTATCTCGCTGGCTAGCTGCTCGGCGCCCTCACCATCCAAATCAGCGATCATCACCTGAGCTCCTTCAGCAACTAAACGACGCACAGAAGCAGCGCCGATTCCTGAAGCTCCACCAGTCACAAGAGCTACTCGATTTTCAAAACGATTCATACAATTTCCTTACATTGAGCCGGGCGCTTAGCCACAACAAAAATTTGACGACGGACACAAACCTTGAACAACAAAAGCGATCAAAAATCTAAAACCAAAGATTCAACAAACTACCTGGGGTCTAAGCCCACGGAACCCCATCGTAGGGATCGCGAACAAGCTTTCGAGCAACCACCATACGATGCACCTCATCTGGCCCATCATAAAGCCGCGCATACCTAGCTTCTCGATACATGAACTCGAGCGGAGTGTCACCGGTCACGCCGAGTGCACCATGAACCTGAATCGCGCGATCCACCACATTATGCAACATCCGAGCACCCCAAAATTTGATCAAGCTAATCTCAGTACGAGCCTCCCCACCAGCATCAATAGCTCGAGCTGCATCAAGTGTCATCAGTCGGGCTGCCTGAATTTCAGCCGCTGACTCAGCGATCATCGCCTGGATATCACCCTTCTCAGCCAAATAACTGCCATGTGCGTACCTGCTTTTGGCTCGCTCGCACATGAGCTCAAACGCTCGTTGTGCTTGCCCTAGCCATCGCATGCAATGAAAAATTCTTCCTGGTCCGAGCCTTTTCTGAGCAATATGAAAACCTTGACCACGATCACCCAAAAGATTCTCATACGGAACCCGAACATCGTTGTAGTTCACTTCGCAGTGATTGCCGCCTGTATGGCCCATTGTTGGAACAACTCGAACTATTTCATAACCAGGAGTATCAGTCGGCACGATAATCGAACTGAACTTCGCGTGTTTTTCTGAATCTGGTTCGGTGATAGCGAACACAGTGGTGAAAGCTGCTTGATTAGCTCCTGATGTGAACCACTTATGTCCATTGATTACCCATTCGTCACCATCTAAGACAGCAGTGGCTTGCATCTGAGTAGGGTCAGAGCCAGCTACCTCAGGCTCTGTTAAACCGACCGACGGGTACGCATCGCCAGCTACAAGGGGATTGAGGAATCTAGATCGCTGCTCCTCACTAGCGTAAAGATGCAACATTATAGAATCTTGCATCGATAAGCTGCCGACGGCCCGTGACCCCCAGTGAGACCTTCCGATAACTTCATTGAGGTAAACAAAATCCATGAACGGCAGCCCACCGCCACCAATTTCTTCAGGGTGACCTAACGCCCAAAGCCCAGCTGATTTGGCTGCTTGTTTCAGTTCGTTCATCGCAGCATCAGAGCTAGCATCTTCTCGCATGAGCTCTGGCTCTCTTGGGATAATGGTTTCGTTGACGAAGCTTTTCATTCTTTGCTTAAGCTCTCGAAGCTCAGGCGATAGCTGATCCACCACTGGTTCCCCTAACAAATAGATGTAAGCGCGACTTTAGCAGCGGACCCAAAAACGTATGGCAGGAAAAGCTTGTTTGTTCCAATAGCTCGATGTCAGAACTCGCCCTACAGTGACGTCATGGGGATACCCAATCGAAACGAAAAGGTGTGATTAATGAAAGTTCTATGGATGAAAACCAATCAGGAGAATCAAACAACATTCGAGGACTTACAAATCCCTACTACAAACGAAGGGAGAGGAGACGCAACAGATCTAGTTCCACTCACTGGTGTCATCTTCCGAACTAATCAACCGTTTCTAGCATTGGATTACCACAATGCCCCTCGACGGCAGTTCGTCATACCAGTTGGAGGAGACATTGAAGTTGAGTCCGGAGATGGCACACAACGAACCATCAAATCTGGGGAAGCGTTACTCGCCGACGATGTAACAGGACAAGGCCATAAAACAAATTTCTTAACCCCTGGAGCATCAACATTGATGCTCGCTCTACCTGAAGGTTTTGACCCATCTCAGTGGCGCTAAAAGCTTTTAGGCAGTTACCGAAGCTAACTAAAGCCGTTAAGAATTATTCAAATTAAATCGTTCGTCAATTGGGATTCATCGCGAAGATTCAATTGATCTCAACCAAATTTTTTGGCGCGCTCTTGAAGAGCTGCGTGCATTCCCTCTTCACGAACCGTTTTGAAAAAATCGACGTACGTTTCGCTCTGATGAAAAAAAGTATCCAAATCAGCGGTGCTATAGGTAGATGCGAGAAGACCCATATTCTCAAACCAACGGTTAGTGGCAAGCTTGGAGACTCTCAAGCCGACTTCTGCGGTTCTCGCCACGTCATGAGCCATTTCTAAAGCAGCCGAACTTAACGTATCTGCGGGCACAGCCTGGTTAACTAAGCCAATCCGTTCAGCCTCAACGCCATCAATAAGTTTCGCAGTAAATAAAAGCTCTTTCGTCTTGCGCATTCCGATAAGAAGGGGCCAAAAAGAAAGAGTGACAGGAATACCCAAATCACGACCGGCGGGGTGACCAAACCTAGCGTTATCGGCAGCGACAACAATGTCTGCCATAGCTAGTAGTTCCCCAGCACCTGATAAACAAACTCCCTGAACCTCAGCAATAATAGGTTTCGGGAACTTCCATAACCTCAGCCAATATTCCAGAATCTTAGTGACGTCCTCACGATCTTGAACTGCGTTCACTGGTCCATCAAAATCTGCTCCGTATTGAGTTAAAATCCAGTCATCAGGAGCCAAGTCATAACCAGCACAAAAAGACCTGCCAGCCCCCTTTAACAAAACCACTTTCGCAGAAGAATCATCTTTCGCACGATCGAACGCCCTTTCGAGATCATCAAGAAGGCTTTGGCTCATAGCGTTAAGTTTTTCTGGCCTGTTCAAAGTTATTGTCGCGATTTTGTCAGAGACCTCGTAGAGGACCTGATCAGAATGCGAAACGTTGGCCGAGTTATTTTGAGACATAGCCGTTATTTGATCAGTAAAAACGCTTCGGAGCAAAACAGCTAAAATTCAAATAACAGATCAAGAAAACCTACCGCCAGATAAGGAGCTAACGTGAAGCAATGGCTTTCGAATTGGCGCACGCGGTTGTCTATGTCACCGATATGTCTCAAATGGTCGACTTCTACACGCAGACATTAGGATTTAAGGTCGCTGATCGTGGGCCGCTCGGTCAAGAACCAACTGAAATAGTTTTCCTAACAAAAAACCCTCTTCATCACCACCAACTTGCTTTCATGAACACCAGGAAAGATGCCGGCCCGTCGAACAGCTTAAACCATTTGGCTTTTCGAGTAGATTCCCTCGATGACGTAAAGACAGCTCTACGCGCTGTTACTGAAGACCCATCAGCCTCAGGAGTTAAACCAGTAACACATGGCAACGCCTGGTCAGTGTATTTCAAAGACCCTGAAGGCAACGGCGTCGAAATATTTTGTGACTCGCCATTTCACGTTCAACAACCCCAAGCCAAAGGATGGGATCCTCAGATGGACATACAACCACTGACCAGTTGGACCAAAGAAACTTTCGAATCCGAGAATGAGTTCGGTCCAATAGAAAAATTTTATGAGCAACAAACCCAGAACGAATAATCACACAATAAGAACTTGTGAAAAAGATTGAACCAATAACATTTATTGGGACCAGTTATTCTCGGGAAGTAAATCTGCCAAGTCAGCTACTAACTGAGGGAAATCGTTCACAAGAGCTCTAGTGCTGAGATGTCGGACCATTGTCTCAATGTTGCCTGGCCAAGAAACAAAAAGGTGAGTCGTTCCGTTATCTCGTTCCGTGTCGATAGTGACCCGATCTTTTACCAGGTCACCAGTCAGTTCTACAACACTGACCTCGCTCGCATCCCAGACAGGCACAATTGTTTGCGCCGGCGGAGGCACTAAATGAAACCCGTCAACGGAGCAACCATCGAGAAACTGTTGAACTCTGGTAATGATTTGCGGCTCAGCAGCAATGACCGGAAGCGCTCGCCGTTCGCTCAGATGGTCTAAAATACTTATCTCTTCAGCCAGAGTGAGCGGATGTTCTGACGAACCATCAACCCACACAGCCAGATGCACATTATTGGTAGAAATCGCTATAGACGCAGCTTCAGAAACTTCGGTACCCGAAGGTCCTCCACCCACAAGCACGGCCCAAACGCCAAGCAAGTCAGCCTGACGCGCAAGCGCTTCACGCTCTGCTGGATCTGATGACTTCCGAAGATCTAACCCGATTCTCATGATGATGCCATCCGAGGAACTAGCTCGGTCCCAATCCGCTCAATCACCTCAGTGAGCGCAGACCTTGGCGGCTGATCATATCCAATCCGACACACAACCAAATCAACGTCGTAACTTTCAAGATTTTCAGCAATCTCATCTGCGTTACCGACAATCGCGGAAGCTTCAACCTCATCCATAGATGCTTCAACCTGAGCGGTGAAATCAACTCCGGTGGAATCAGCTCCCCAACCTAAACCCGCATAAACCAAATAACTTGAACGAACCCAATCCAACGCTTGGCGACGTTCAGAAGGTGTGTCGGCTAGCCATAAATTCCGAAGTAATCCAACAGCTGGCCTCTCTCCTCCAGGACTCCCAGCGCCCTCCCATGCTTCCCGGTGCGCTTCGATCAAGCTGTTTACAACCGTAGAAGAAAAAGCTCCGGAAATGAAAAGACCGAGACCTCGACGCCCCGCTCGACGTGCGGCGATCTCACTAGTAACCCCAACCCAAAGAGGAGAGGGACGGTGCTGCGCAAGGAGATCTAATCCTGCGTTCATGCGTTTAACCCGATCGCTAATATCAAAGCCTTTCGCAGCGAACTCATTGGGTCGATAACCCATCCCGACTCCAAGATGGAAGCGACCATCGAAACGTTCTGTCAAGTTCTGAGCGGCTGAACTTACCCTGTCAGCTGAAGCTAATGGAAGCAATAAAACCCCTGTGCCTACTTCGAGCCGAGACGTCGCTGACAAAGCCGCCGCAGCGGCAGGGATAAGAGCAGGGCAGTACCCGTCATAATAAACATGGTGCTCAGAAAGCCAGAGGCTATGAACTCCAACTTGCTCTGCTAACACAGAGTCCGCTATCAGATCGCCATAATTTTGTGTAAAGGAGCGGGGCGAAGTCGCAGTCGATTGTAAGCACCACAAACCGATACCAATTTTCATTACTTCACCCCGGCAGCGGAGGAGGCTTTCTTCACAAAGTTGGGCAGTACTTCTTCACCGAACCTTTCCAACTGAGACAAAACTGTAGAAGGCTGCGCGCCGACGGGCTGAGCAACCATAACTTCTTCTAAACCGGGAAAATTTTGTTGAAGTTCCTCGAACGTTTCAATAAGTCGTTCAGATGGACCAACAATCCAAGAGCCGCTAGAAACTGCATCATCGATGCTGCCCATTCCCGCTGTAGCTGCTGTTAAAGGATTCCCTAATCGGTTCAACTGATCATCAGTGACCTCTCCTGCGAAACCAAGCGGCGCAAACATCTTTTGATATTCCTCTAAAATCAGCTTCCCGTCTTTTTTGGCCTCTTGTTCGGTATCAGCTAAGTAGAAAGAGAACCCAAATATTAGATCAGCTCCAAGCTCAGTTTCTCTACCCCGCTCGGCGAGCTTAGTCTGCCACCGACGAGCTATCTCCTCCGATGCGCCACCTGAAGCAGCTCCACCACCAATGAAACCCTTGATCCCATTATCAATCATGAAATCAAGTGCACGATCACTTGCAGAAACAACCGGTTGCCAACATTCAGTGCTGAATTGCGGTTTAGGAACCAGTGTTAAGTCGTTGAGTTCTTGACCACGATAGATAGCCCCCTTCGCGGGTACTTGATAAAACCTTCCGTGATGTGAGAACGATTTTTCTCGGAGCGCAGCCAGAAGCAACTGGACCTGTTCCTCGAACAACTCACGAGCATCTTCAGGGGTTGCAAGCGGATGTCTAAACGCATCGACCTCGCGCGAGTGGTAACCACGACCAACACCTAGCCGAACTCTCCCTTGAGTTAAATTATCAGCCATTGAGTAGTCCTCGGCTAACCGCAACGGATGCCAAGTAGGGAGAACATTAAAGCCACAACCAAACTTAATTTGTTTAGTGACAGATGCGAGATGAGTAGCTAAAAGTAAAACGTTTGGAATGCACTCATAACCTTCTCTCTGGAAATGATGTTCGGCTAACCAGAGAGTCCCAAAACCAAGCCGATCCATAAGAACCGCTATTTGCTCTGCGCTTTGAAGCGGTGCAGCTAAATCCTTGTCTTCATAACGTCGATCCATCACCGCAGGGCCATCAAAACCCAATTGGTCGTGATGTACCTGTCCAACAAATAATGTACTGAAATCTTTAATCACAAAACCCCCTGCCGTAACAGTATTCGCCTTTCGATTAAAAGTGTCATTATTTTGGAAACGAAAAACGTTTTGATGCTCACCCAGTACTGGCAACCCGTTAACATTCAAGTCTTTTGCTAACAAGCTAAGGATCTTCTTATGATGTGAACATGGCCGAATCTGAGTCCCGAAATGCTGTTTATTCAGAAGCAATGCAATGGTACGAAAATAATTGGGATCCAAACTGTTCACTCGGGGACTGGTGGAAGCTGCTCGCTGAATCTGGGTGGGCATTCCCAAGCTGGCCGACTGGGTTCGGTGGACGAGGTCTCAAAGGGAAAGAAGCGAAAGCAGCGAAGGAAGCCCAAAGGGACGCTGAGGCATACGGCCCCCCAAACGGAGTTGCGACGTTTCTAGTTGCTCCGACGCTAATGCACTACGGAACCCCTGAACAGCAGCAACGTTACATGCCGGGCATCGTCAGCGGTCGAGACACATGGTGTCAATTATTTTCCGAACCGGGATCAGGTTCCGACATGGCTGGCTTGGCAACCAAAGCAGAACGAGATGGTGACGAGTGGATCATCACAGGTCAAAAAGTGTGGAATTCCGGAGCGCAATTCGCGAAGTATGGAATCTTGATAGCTAGAACGGACCCGCACCTTCCAAAGCACAAAGGAATTACTTATTTCCTGATAGATATGCAACAAGAAGGTGTAGAGGTCCGGCCGTTACGAGAAATGACTGGAGTCGCAGCATTTAACGAAGTGTTTTTGTCTGAAGCAAGAGTTTCAGAAACCGACCGTTTAGGCGATCTCGGCGAAGGGTGGCGTGTCGCGATGACTACGTTGTCTCATGAGCGTGATCCTGAAAACCCAGGAATGGGTGATACACCTGCGTTCGGAGAGGTAGACCTAGCTTTACCGGTTCATGAACATGCCGCAATCCAAGCAAATAAAGTTGATGGGTTTTCACTTGCGTTAAGTGGGGGAGTTAGCAAAATTCTTAACGAAATAATTGTGGAAACAGGCAAAGAAGAGAACCCTATTATTCGTCAAGAGCTAATGGGTCTTCTGGCGATGCGCCGTAACTCCAAATGGTCTGGGCAAAGAGCAGTAGCTTCGGTTAAAGCTGGGGGACAGCCCGGGCCTGAAGTATCTACACTAAAACTTCTCAGTTCGGAAATGGGAAGACAAATCCGAGATATTGGACTAAATGCGCTTGGAGCGGAAGGAATGCTGACAGGTTCGCACGCGTCGCATAACGGACTGTTCCACGCCTATTCGATGTTCACCCCTGCAATGTCAATAGCCGGAGGAACAGATGAAGTTCAAAAAAATATTATTGGGGAGCGAGTTTTAGGTCTCCCTCGTGAACCAGGCGAACAACAGCAGCGAGAAACTAACTGGTCAGAATTACCGCACAGTTAAAACGCACCTACCATCGATGTAAGAAGGCACCAAACAATATTTTGCGGCCGCCGAAACCCGAAGATACAGCCCGCTGGGTATAGGAGTGTCGAGGGTTAACTGACGTGTGGCTATACTAGAGGCGTACGACCAAGTGAGTTGTTTATGGTTAAACGAAAAAGCTTTTCGGAAATGGATTGTCCGGTCGCCCAGTGCCTAGAGGTAGTGGGCGAGTGGTGGTCTCCTCTAATTTTGCGAAATGTCGTAGTTGGCGGGATGACCAGGTTCGATCAGATACAACGAGATTTATCAATAGCACCGAACGTATTGACGGACCGCTTAGCAACGCTAGTTGAAGGTGGTCTATTGGAAAGAAATCAATATTCAACTCGTCCGCCTAGATTCGAATATGTGGCCACTGAAGCGGGCAAAGATTTCAAAACAGTTCTTGACGCCATGTGTAGCTGGGGCACGAAATGGGGTAACGTCCCGAAGTAGCTATTTGGAACTGGCTGTAACGCGATAAACAACAGGCTGAGCAAAAGCAGGTAACTGAGTTAAAAGTTTTGGCTGGTCTTGTTTTGGGAGACACAGCGCAAATATCACACCAGTTACAGCAACTACTGCCGACAAACTTATTACTAAAGTAAATGATCCAGTGACGTCGGCGATGACACCTCCGATTTGAGGCGAGATCATTTGACCGATGCCGAAAGCTAGAGTCCCAGCCGCAAAGCTAGGACCGTAATCAGCAAGCGAAGCATTCTGAACGAAATACAAAGTGATTGTTGCGGGAATCCCACCGAAAATGAGACCAAACCCCGCGCAAATAATCAAGGTAGGGCTGAACCATCCTGGCAGGACTAGAAGGCAGCAGGCCCCCCAAAGAGCGAACGCTGTAGCTAAACAATTGCGAGGACCAAACGTACCCACCAATTTCATCAATAGCGGCCCGCCAAAAATCATAGCGATACCAAGAATCGTGAACGCGAGAGACGCGCGCCCGCTTGTCCAGTCGCTGTCATCTTCAAGCCGAGTAGTTAGGAAGCCAAGTACCAAAATGTACATGCAGCCAAATGAGGTATAAGCAAGCGTTATCGGTAGCCATCCCTTCAATCGTGCGAGGGCACCGAAACCACCGAATCCTCCTTTTGTT
>CAJQGN010000021.1 GCA_905477545.1 uncultured Acidimicrobiales bacterium
TTAGTGTTTTCGGCAAACCGAAGAAAATTAAGTATCCACACATCTATCAGTTCTGCTGCTTTAATCGTTAACTCAGTTGCTTCGAAAATACTGTAAATTTGAGTCAGCAGAAGGGGCTGTTCGAATACCCGGTCACTTAGTTGTGATAGAGAGTGCAGTAAATTTACCGCCGCGTATCTGCCCGGTGAGCGACCTGGGACGCCATTTATAACTCCAACCGAAAGCTTCTTATACTGTTCTGAGCCATACGGGCGAGACATCCAGTCAATAGCATTCTTCAAAGTTCCAGGTATGCCTTGGTTGTATTCTGGTGTCAAAAATATGACAGCATCGACTTCTCGACAACGTTGTTGCCAGCTTGCTACCTGAGTCGGGTTTCCACCTCTTTCTAAATCTTCATTAAAGAGCGGCAGGGTATTAATCGAATAACTTTGAAATTCGCAGCGATGATAAGCCGCTGTATATAGATATTGCGCCAAGGCACTATGAATTGATTTCTTTCGCAGACTTCCAGAGACAGTCAGAACCTTGAGACTGTCAGCCATGCGTTGAAATTCCACCATCGACCGGCAGGGTTATTCCAGTAAGCCATGCTGAAGCTCGACTAGCCAAGAAAATGACAGCGCCTGTGATGTCTTCCGGCGTCCCGATTCTCCCTTTAGGCGTGGAGGCGATTACTCCAGCTCTTCGTTTAGGGTTATCGAGCATGTAGCTCATCATCTTTGATTCAAATGGTCCGGGAGCGATGGTATTGATATTGATGTTTTCTTCTACTAGATGATGAGCCATGTGCCGTGCCATCATATGAACACCTGCTTTGGATGCTGAGTACGAGTAGTTATCACCGAAAGGGACGCGTAATCCGTCGACAGAGCCGATCATTATGACTCGAGCTGGGTCATCTGCGGTTGCAGCCGACCGCAATTCAGGGAGAAATTCCTGAGTTAGCATAAACGGGGCTTTAACATTTATGTCCAGAACTTTTTCAAATCCTACATCGGGAAATTCTCCCAACGGCGCCCCCCAAGCAGCGCCGGCATTATTTACTAAAATATCTAACTTTGATTCCTTTTCTCTTAGCTCTCTAGCTAACAACAGAATCCCTTCGGTGGATGAAACATCAGCTGGAATTGATACGCATTCGCCAAATTCTCGTAGTTTCTCGGCTGCTAAATCGCAATCGTTGGTTTTTCGTGAAGTTATGTAAACGCGTGCTCCATTTCGAATTAGGCCTTCAGCGATCATGTAGCCGATTCCTCTGCTGCCGCCGGTGACCAGAGCTACTTTGCCATTAACAGAAAACAGGTTCTCAATATTCATTTCCATAGGTTAGCGCTTAACGCTCGGGTCCTTCTCGCATGATTCGCGCAAGTTTTTCCCGAATCTTTTTTTCACTCGGGCTACCGACAGGACCAATTTGCTGAGCAAAAAGTGCCACGCGTAGCTCTTGAAGAATCCAAGCAAGTTCGGTTATCTCCTCTGAAGCCGGATAACGAGCCGCCTGAATTTCATAGTCCTTTTCAATTGATCGATACTTAACTATGAGGCGGTTATCGCGCGCCGGGTTTATTCCTAGTTGATCTATGCGAGTAGTTATAGCCTGCATGTAGCGAGCGACATCAGGTAATCTATCGGTATGCATTGCTTGAACAAATCCGGGGTAGATGAGCCCATCTAGCTGTTTGTTGATATCGAGTTCTGAAATATGGCCGCAAGTCACTGGGTCGATACGAAGTCGCTTACGGATTAATGCTGAGACAGTAAGTAAGGCTGCGCTTGCCTTGCTTACTTCCAAGATTCGTTTAGGGAACTGGGAAAGCGCAGCGGAGCGAAGGTCATTCCATTCTTTGTAAGTCCATGCCGGACCGCCATGAAGAGCAACGATATTGTCCATTAGCGCAACGGCGTTGTCTTGATACCATTGCGCTGTTGATTCATAACCGCATAGCTGTATAGCCAGTTGTAGGTTTGAAGTAATCAGTGGTCTTATCTGGCGAGCTTCAGAGGGAACGAACTTGTTGAGGAGCGTCACCGTCGCTTGCCACATATTGGCAGATTGGTCCTGTCTGTTGGGGAGTAGACGCAAACTTACAGAAGTACCGTCTGTTGTTAGAGAGGGGTATGCCCATTCAGCAGTTGACTGCTCGGCAACCTTGAGTTTTCCCGGAATTCCATCTACCGGAAATTCTAAGAGATCAATTTGTTCTATTGGGTGGTTAGTAGCTTTGAGCTCCTCAGCGAAACGTGATTCCAGATTGTTTAGGATTTCCGATAGCTCTCTTCCCTCACCGATAACAGTATTACCTGAATCGAGAATACGGTAGACGGGTCGAAGATAGGAAGAGATGGCTGAGTGATGATCAGCAACATCAGGAATTTCGATTCCGTAAAGTTTCCTAAGGCTGTTTTTCACCGACTCAATGACGTCCGTACCCGTCGGGATAAGTTCCTTTTTTAGCATTTTAGCTAAGTCACTTAAAGGGCCTAATTTCCGCCTCGTCTGTTTCGGTAGTTTTTTTAAAATCTCGTGGAATAGCTCTTGGCGGTATCCTGGGACTAACCATTCAAAAGCAGCTGTATCTATTCTTCTAACAGCTGAGAGTGGTACTTCGATTATCATGCCGTCACTTGCTGAACCTGGCGAATACTCATAGACAACATTGAAGGACATTTCTCCATAGCGCCAAACTGTCGGAAACGCGTCATCGTCGGCATAAGTAATGTCCGCTACATCACTTAAACTAAGCTTTAGAACGTCAGGTTGGGTCGAACGAATTTCTCGCCACCACTTAGAAAAATCGGCAGCTGAGCAAACGTCGTTGCCAAGATGACCATCAAAGAAGCCGTGTAACTGAGAATCGCTCCAAAGGATAGTGGAGGCTCGTTGCTGCGCTTCTATTGCCTTCGCTTGCTCAGCTATTTCTTTATTGTGGTCTCTGAATGGATAACGGTCGAACCAGTTACCCTCGATTAGAGCGTGTTGAATAAACCAGGATCTTGCTTCAGATGGCTGATGATTTTTTAGAGGAACGACGCGTCTTGATATTATTTCTAAGCCAAATAGTGATTTCGATTCCATCGTCATGGCTTTTGCTGTACCACTATCCCACCAGGCATCGTTAAAACTGGTCTTGAGGAAATTATGCCCTAGTTCCTCTAACCATTCTGGTTTGATTGGCGATACTTGCCGTGCCCAAGTTTTGTTCGTTTCGGAAAGCTCGCAAGCGATAACCCAAGGGGTTTCAGAATGGGAGATAACGGACCCGGGTGAGATATTGAACACGAGGCCTCGAGCACCCTTATAATGTTTTTTCTCAGGCACATATTTCCCTATTTGGGAAAGGAAACCTGTGAGCAATGAGCGGCTTAGTCGTTCTGAGAGTTCCGAGTCGTTGGACGTGGTGGCGCTTAACTTTTTAGTAGATCGCAGAAGCTGTCGGTGAATATCAACCCACTCTCTATACCGTTGGTGATGAATGAAATTACTTTCGCAAAATCGCTTAAACGCTGAGGAGGTTAGTTCTGATCGTTTATCTTTCAGGTCATGCCAGAGTTCTAAGATGGAAGACAGGTCACTGTTTCCATCACCGTGAACCGAGTGTGCTTCATCAGCTAGCTTTTCTGAGCCCAATGGCCGAAGTCGCGGATCTTGAATCGACAATGCCGACGCAATAATCAATATTTGTGGCAAGCAGCCCAGCTCGCTGCCGGCAATGACACTTCGAGCGAGACGTGGGTCTATAGGCAGCCGTGAGATACTCCGCCCTAGCTGTGTGATCTCGAATGCGTTAGATTTGGGACGATACTTTATTGCCTCTATCTCCTCAAGTAGTGCAAAACCGGCGGAAATAGATCGATCGTCCGGAGCATCGATAAATGGGAAGCTTTTTATATCGCCGAGAGACCTTGAAAGCATCGTAAGGATAACCGACGCAAGATTGGTTCGTTGAATCTCGGGTTCCGTGGCGTATGGGCGATTCAGGAAGTCTTTTTCACTGTAAATTCGTACGCAAATACCAGGAGATAGGCGTCCGCAGCGGCCAGAACGCTGAGCAGCCGCCGATTGTGAGATTGGTTCGATTGGGAGGCGCTGCACCTTAGTTCTACTGTTGTAACGAGAAATACGGGCTGTGCCCAGATCAACAACTGAAGTAACACCGGGAACCGTTAATGATGTCTCAGCGACGTTGGTGGAGACGATAATTCTACGTGTCGTGTGATTCTGGAAAATACGTTTCTGTTGATGGTCGCTTAGCCTTGCTGTAAGTTGCAAGACTTCTAGCTGAGGTATTTTTTTGGCCTCGATTGCGGCTGTTACTTCACTAATCTCGCGATCTCCGGAACAGAATACCAAGACATCACCAGGGTTTTCTCGCAGCAGTCCTAAGGCAGCATCTGCAGCTTCGAGTGCTAAATCATTTTTTACTTCGTCTAGAAATCTGATCTCAACAGGGTAGGAACGACCCTCGACACTGATAACTGGAGCTGTATCAAAGTGTTTTGCGAACTGGGATGTGTCTATAGTTGCCGAAGTGATGATCAGCTTCAGGTCAGGGCGTCTCGGTAACAGTTGCCGTAGATAGCCGATCAAAAAATCGATGTTTAGACTTCGTTCATGAGCTTCGTCTAGGATCACCGTGTCGTAGGAACTTAGCTGAGGGTCTCTGCTGATTTCGGCTAGTAGGATTCCGTCGGTCATAACTTTGATTGCTGTTGCGGGCGAACTGCTCTGGTTAAATCGAACTTGATAGCCAACGGTCTGACCAAGCGGCTGTTCGAGCTCGCTAGCGATTCGATCGGCAACACTTTTCGCAGCAATTCGTCTAGGTTGGGTGTGGCCAATCATGGCAGTTTTGCCTTGGCCTGCTTCTAGGCAGAATTTTGGAAGTTGTGTGCTTTTGCCTGATCCAGTAGCCCCTGCGATTATTAACACTTGGTGAGTCTTAATTGATTCTACTATCAGCGCTCTTTCCGCGGTGATAGGTAAGTCAGGTGGATAAGAAAGCTTTGGAATCCTTCGTTGCACGGCTGCGTGCTCGTCATAAGTCATACGTCTAAGGGTTCCACATCAATTTCTGTAGCCTTTATCGTCGCCCACAGATGCTCACCTTCTTTAACGTTGAGTTCATTGGCCGAGATAGTTGTTATATCTATTACAAGAGGTATCGGTTCACGAGTCACGATACGCGTTACGTCGCCCAAAGATTTGACGCTATCGACTACGATTGGCAGGTTATTGCGAGGACTTCCGTGGCTACTGTGTCTATGCACTGAAATCGATCGCGAATTAATTGACACACTAACGGGGCCTGTTGTCGAGAGTTCAGCAACCTGCAACCGGAAGCTCTCGTTGATCATAAGTCGTCCATGGCGTACTACACCACTGTAAGAATTAGTACCAGCGAAGTCGGCTACATAAGAGGTACTCGGCTTAGTGCGTAAGTCGGCGGGGTGACCGAACTCAGTTACGATACCGGACTCTAAAACGTACGCTCTGTCGGCAACTTCCATGACGAAATCAGAGTCATGGGTCACTAATAGACAGCCGGTCTCAAGAGTCTTTAGTCTATTTACGATAAAGGCTTTTAAGTTTGAACCAGCTAGGGAATCTAAGCCACTCAGTGGCTCATCAAGTAAAAACAACGATGGCTCTTGGACAATCGAGCGTGCTATTGCTACCTGCTTAGTTTGACCACCGGAAAGTTCCTTAATGGGTTTTCTTCCTAGCTCAGCGATACCAAGAAATGAAAGGACTTCGGCTGCCTTGCCACGCGCTGACTTTTTTGAATGTCCGCGACAGCGTAAACTAAAGGCGACATTGTCCATGACATTCATATGCGGGAACAAAAGATTATCTTGGAAAACAATTCCGACGTGCCGCTTCTCTGGCGGCTTCCAAATACCGGCGACCGGATCATCTACTTTTTCTCCGCTAACGTTAATGTGCCCATGGCTGATTGCTAACCCGCCTGCTATGCACTCGAGAATAGTTGTCTTGCCGGCACCGTTTGGACCTAGCAGTGCGACGACCTCGCCAGCGCCGATCGTAACATTAGCTGTGATAGCCAAGTTGCCTCGAAGAAGGTCAAAGTGCGCCTCGAGCACGTAATCGTTACCTAAAGCGATCATCGATGGCTCCACCAGCGCTGCCTCATTGTGATGACTATAAGAAGAGAAAGGCCTACCATGAGAAGACTAATGGCCAACGCCTGCTGACGGTCGGTTTCGAGTGCGCCATACACTGCGAGCGGCAGTGTTTGTGTAGTGCCGGGCATATTCCCGGCAAACGTTATTGTTGCGCCAAATTCGCCCAAGGCACGTCCCCAAGCTAATAACCCGCCAGCGAGAATAGAAGGTCGAAGCATTGGTAGGGTTACACCGATAAATGTTCGGTTAGTTCCAGCGCCTAACGACGCGCTAGCAAGTTCGTAACGATTATCCAGCAAACGATGCCCAGACTCCACACTTAATACGACGAACGGTAGCGCGACGAATAAATTTGCGACGACGACGCCAGACCATGAGTAGGGCAGTACTAGCCCAGTCGACTGGAATAACGGTTTTCCAAAGATTCCATTTCGCCCAAGAGCGAACAACAACGCAGACCCGCCAACTACTGGTGGTAAAATCATTGGCAAGAGAACAATTGACCGGACAACGACGTTCCATTTAGTTTGGATTTTTGCCATTGTAATACCTAACGGGGTTCCGAATAGAACGGCTAACAGTGCCGCTGCGATAGAACTCGTTACAGAAATC
>CAJQGN010000022.1 GCA_905477545.1 uncultured Acidimicrobiales bacterium
GACCGACCTTGCCGTCGACCCAATTGATGGGACGACCTTAACTTCATTGGGGAGAGGAAACGCTATCTCAGTCATAGCGGTAGCTCCGCGCGGCACGATGTTTGACCCGGGTCCCTGCGTTTATATGGAAAAAATAGCTGTGGGCCCTGAAGCGAAAGGAGTTATTGATATCAACAAATCTCCAACCGCCAACCTACAAGCGATAGCTACAGCTACTGGTCGCGGAATTCGAGATCTCACTGCAGTAATTCTTGACAGGGACCGTCACGCAGATTTAATCGACGAAGTCCGACAATCAGGAGCCCGGATAAGACTCATTCCCGACGGTGACGTAGCAGGAGCTATAGCAACCGCTGCTAATGACGGCGCAGATGTACTTTTTGGTATCGGCGGCACACCCGAGGGTGTAATTTCTGCAGCTGCTCTAAAATGTCTCGGTGGCGAGATGCAAGGGAAGCTCTGGCCGCGAAACAGTAGCGAGCGAAAAGCCGCTATTGATGCCGGCTATAAACTCGATCAAGTGCTGCATACCGAAGATTTAATTCGTTCAGACGATGTATTTTTTGCTGCCACTGGAATTACAGACGGTGAGCTATTGAAAGGCATTAGTTTCACTTCCAAGGGAGCAGTATCAGAATCGCTGGTCATGCGATCAAAAAGTGGAACAGTTCGTGAGATTCGAGCCATACACAACATTGAGAAGCTGAGCACCTTCGCATCTGTTGATTTCACGTAAATCAATTCAAGATTCAATACTGTTTTGGGTCCGTCGGGACATATGCTCAACACCTATGTCAGGTGACGAAATTCTTGAAGAAGGTCAGACGCAGCAACTTGATTTTAATAAACTCAAGTCAATCGGAGAAGCGGGACACAGAGTCATTCCTGTGGTTCTTCAAGAGATTGATACGAAAGAGGTCTTATTCATAGGCTACGCGAATCAAGAAGCTTTCGAATTATCTCTTGAACGTGAAAGTGCTGTACTGTACTCAACGTCCAGGCATGAGATTTGGCACAAGGGAGCTACTTCCGGCGACACTCTAAGTCTTGTAGAAATGCGTGTAAATTGCGAGCAGAACTCCCTTTTGTATATGGTTCGCCGAGATGGGGCAGGCGCCTGTCACACGAAGGCAGAAGCTGGCGTAACTCGGAGCGGATGCTACTACAGAAAAGTGGATAGTCCCGAAAAGTTGAGTTTCGTTTAGAAAAAATTGCCGATTATTAAACGGAATTTATAGCTAGTAATCTTTATTTAGCTGAGCCAACTTGAAGCCTAGTAGCTGCCCATTTCTTAGCCAACGCTGCCTTGTCGTCATCATTATCAGCTGATAAGGCAGAATCTGCTTCATCAAGATCGGCCTGTGCAGCTTCCATATCTATATCAGCACGCGCTAAGGCATCGTCACTCAAGATGGTCACGGCGTTCCCGCTGACTTCAACGAAGCCTCCATTTATAGCGAGAGCAATTACACCATCATCAGCCCACAATTGAGTCTCCCCTATTCCAAGCGCTCCGATAAACGGTGCATGGTTGTCAAGGAAAGCTACGTCACCGTCTACTGTCCTAGTCACTACCTGTGAACATTCTCCGGAGAACAGAACTGATTCCGGTGAAACTAGCTCAACTCTCATAATGTGCCTCTCCGATAACAAGCATCAAGACTTTTCTAACTCACGAGCCTTTGCCATCGCAGAATCAGCATTTCCCACGTTTAAGAAAGCTTGTTCTGGTAGATGATCAAGATCGCCATTGCACAACATTTCAAATGACTCAATCGTTTCTTCAATCGGAACAAATATTCCAGGTAAGCCTGTGAATACCTCCGCAACGAAGAAAGGTTGACTCAAGAACCGCTGAATTCGACGGGCACGATTAACAGTAATTCTGTCTTCTTCTGAGAGCTCGTCAAGTCCAAGGATGGCAATAATGTCTTGTAGCTCCTTGTAGCGTTGAAGAATTTCTTGCACATTACGTGCGACAGCATAATGACGAGCTCCAACAACTTCAGGAGTAAGAATAGAAGACGTTGAAGCTAACGGGTCAACGGCTGGATAGATACCCAATGATGCGATTTGGCGACTTAGCTCAGTGGTTGCGTCTAAATGTGTAAAGGTTGTGAATGGGGCAGGGTCCGTGTAGTCGTCGGCAGGAACATATACCGCTTGCAAAGAGGTAATAGAGTGGCCAGCGGTTGAGGTTATTCGTTCCTGCAATTCGCCCATTTCATCAGCCAAAGTAGGCTGATAACCCACGGCAGATGGCATACGTCCGAGAAGTGTCGACACCTCAGAACCAGCTTGAACGAATCGGAAAATATTGTCAACGAAGAGCAGTACCTCTTGTCCTTGGACATCACGGAAATACTCAGCCATGGTTAACGCTGACAAAGCGACGCGCAACCGAACTCCTGGCGGCTCATCCATTTGGCCGAATACAAGAGCAGTTTTTTCTAGAACTCCGGATTCTTCCATTTCCAGATAGAGATCAGTGCCTTCGCGAGTTCGTTCACCAACTCCAGCAAATACCGAAACGCCACCGTGTTGTGACGCCACGCGGTTAATCATCTCAGTGATAAGCACCGTCTTACCAACACCGGCGCCACCGAACAATCCGATTTTTCCACCCTCAAGGTACGGCTCTAACAGATCGATAACTTTGATGCCGGATTCAAACATCTTAGCTTTGGGCTCTAACGTTTCGAAAGCTGGAGCGGGACGATGTATCTCCCATCGCTCCGGAACTTCGCCAATATCGTCTGTGTCTAAAGGTTCACCGATGACGTTAAAAATGTGGCCGAGGACATTATCCCCAACAGGTACCGTAATGCCACGTCCAGTGTTGCGTACAACAGTTCCGCGTCGCAACCCATCAGTCGCTTTCATACAGACAACGCGAACTTTACCGTCGCCAAGCTGTTGAGCTACCTCACCGCCAATGATCACAGACTCACCGTCTAGATCAACTTCCATTTCTACGTATGTATTTATTTCCGGAAGCGCTCCTTTTGGGAACTCGACGTCTACAACCGGTCCAGTGATAGCAAGTACTTTGCCATCTTTAAGTTCGGTGTTATCCTCGGTCATTGTCATTTAATGAGTCTCCTGATGGCTCAGGCGCCATTAGCGATGGTGGATATACCCTCGAATGGAGACTCGAGGGTTTCGGAAATTAAATCATCGATAATGATAGAGGAACTGTCGCCCATGGCTTCAGCTCCACTAACGATTTCCATGATCTCTGTAGTAATCGAATCTTGACGCGCACGGTTCATTATCCGCGTCAAGTTCGTTTTTAGATCTTCAGCATTATCTGTCGCCGCTTTCATGGCACGTTGTCGAGCAGCGTGCTCTGACGCCGAGCCCTCTAACAACGCAGCATATAACCGAGCCTCGGCGTATCGCGGCAACAAGCTATCCAATATCTCAGCGGGTTCTGGCTCGAACTCATAGCCGCCAGCGCTTTCACTGGCAGCGTCAGACCCCAAGTCGTTTGCTTGTAATGGCATGAACTGGACAAGGTCAGCTTGTTGAGAGCCCATAGAAATAAATTTCGTATAGGCCAGCCGGACTTCCTGCACTTCGCCGCTATCGAACAGAGCCGAAACGAGTTGTGCAACTTCTTTAGCATCCGAATAATTCGGTTTATCCGAAAAGCCCGCAAAAGAAGCGTGAATATCAAACTCACGAAATGAGAAATAACTAGTAGCTTTTTTGCCTGTAAGGATTAGTTTATAGCCGATTCCACGCTGCTTATCTTCAGCAATTGCTCGTTCAACCATCCGAAGGACGTTGCCGTTGTAACCGCCGCAAAGGCCTCTATCTGCAGCAACAACTACGTAAGCTATGTTTGAAACTACTTCGGCCTCTTTCAGCAATGGGTGATCTACACCGGCGCCACCTCCAGCAAGGTTAGCAATTACTGCTGTTACTTTTTCTGAGTAAGGTTTCGCAGCACTAACTCTTGCCTGAGCTTTCACAATTCTTGACGCAGCAATGAGCTCCATAGCGCGCGTGATTTTCTTAGTTGCTTCAATAGAGGTTATTCGTCGCCGAAGGATACGTTCTTGACCGCCTGCCATTACGAATCAGGCCTCTACGCCGCTATCGACCGTTAGTTGGCTGGTCTCGAACGAGCCTTTGAAAGCCACAACCGCTGCTTTTACTTGATCCTCAGGCATGGCACCCGATGATCGAATCTCTTCGACTAATCCAGAATGACGGTTCTTCATCGTATCAATTAGTTCAGCCTCGAACCGTTGCACATCTTCGACCGGAAGATCATCGAGATAGCCATTAATGCCCGCATAAAGTGCAATTACTTGTTCTTCCACAGCCATCGGGCTGTTAAGACCTTGCTTCAGCAACTCAACTAACCGATAGCCACGGCCTAACTGAGCAGCAGACACCGCATCAAGTTCAGAGCCAAACGTAGCGAACGCCTCTAGATCCCGAAATTGAGCCAAGTCAATTTTAAGCGTTCCAGCAACACTCTTCATCGCCTTTGTCTGCGCAGCGCTCCCGACGCGAGACACAGATACCCCTACGTCAACCGCCGGCCGTACACCTGACTTAAACAAATCGTCTTGCAAATATATTTGCCCGTCTGTAATCGAAATAACGTTAGTCGGAATATATGCAGATACATCGCCTGCTTTGGTTTCAATTACTGGCAGGGCAGTAAGAGAACCGGCCCCATTCTCATCGGACAGCTTCGCTGCGCGTTCGAGAAGGCGGCTATGAAGGTAAAACACATCTCCCGGATATGCTTCCCTTCCCGGTGGGCGACGAAGAAGCAACGATAACTGCCTATAAGCCTCAGCTTGTTTAGACAAATCATCATAAACAATGAGCGCATGCTCACCATTTTCCATCCAATGTTGGCCCATTGCACATCCGGAGTACGGCGCTAAATATTTAAATGGAGCTGCATCAGCCGCTGGAGCACAGACAACAACTGTGTAATCCATCGCTCCTGCTTCAGTAAGAGTCGAAACTACCTGCGCTACAGTCGAACTCTTCTGCCCTATAGCAACATATATACACTTTACTCCAAGTCCAGCTTGGTTAAGAATTGTGTCAATCGCTACTGATGTTTTACCCGTTTTCCTGTCACCAATAATCAATTCTCGTTGACCACGACCTACAGGTATCATCGAGTCGATTGCTTTGATTCCAGTTTGCAATGGCTCGTGAACTGGCTTACGTCCCATAATGCCAGGCGCCTGAATTTCCATACGTCGCATTTCTGCGCCGACTATGGGGCCACTGCCATCAATTGGTTCACCAAGCGCATTCACAACGCGACCCAAAACTGCGTCGCCAACGGGAACGGAAAGAATCCGTCCTGTTGCTTTCACATTTTGACCCTCTTCAATTCTTTCGACGTCGCCTAGGACAACAGCGCCAATTGAATCCGCATCAAGGTTTAAAGCGAGACCTACGTCGCCACTTTCAAATTCTAAAATTTCGTTAACTGACGCATTCGGCAATCCTGAAACACGGGCGATGCCATCACCAATTTCCAGTATTTTACCAACATTGCCAGATTCAATGGCGGGATCAAATCCCTCCATATTTTTCTGAATCGCTGCGGTAATATCGCCAGCATCGAAGCTCAGATCAGTCACGACAAGCGCTCCTTCATTTTCTCGAGACGGGTACGCACCGAGCCATCAAATACTGTGTCTCCAACCTGGGCGACAATACCACCCATTATGTCGGGGTCCACCAATACGACGACGTCGATATTTTTTCCAGTTGCGCCGGAGAGCGCTGAGCAAAGTCGTTCTCGCTGAGCATCATCTAACGGAATTACAGTGCGGACTTCCGCTACTGCCTGTCCGCGAGCTTCAGCCGCTTGGCGAACTAGCTCATTCGCTATAGAGGCTAAATCGCCACCCCTGTTAGCACCAATCAACATGCTCGTTAGATTAACCGTTATCGGCGAAGCTGAGGACCCAAGTAGATCTTCAAGAATACCAATCCGACGTGATGCAGGAATAGAGCGATCGCTTAGAGCTTCACGCAGATCATCAGACGACTCAACTGTTCGCCCAAGCTGGTACAACTCGTCAGCCACACGATTGAGTTCGCCTTCTGCTCCAGCCAATTTGGCTAGGCCAGCTGCGTACTCCTCAACTTTCTCGCTCATGACTTTCCTCGTTCTCTCCGAATGCTGCCAATCACGGGCAGACCCGTGTGTGGCGGCTTATATTTCCCTCAACAATTGCAAGGGCTGTACTACTTACTGGGCTGTCTATTTGCCCACTGATTCAATATATTCATCAACCAGTCTTGTGTAAGCGCTTTCGTCAAGGCTTGACTGGACAACTTTTTCTGCTGCGCCCACGGCGAGACTTGTAACTTGAGCGCGAACATCCGTTAATGCTCTAGCCTTCGCCGCTTCAATATCACTGTCCGCTTGTGCCTTGCGGTCAGCTATTTCAGGCTCTATCGCTGCTAAGCGCTCTTGTCTCACTTGCTCAGCTTCTCCTCGTGCAGCTTCAATAATTCGCGATGCCTCAGCCTGAGCTTCTGCAATTTTTGAATCATATTCGCCACGCAGGGCCTCTGCGTCGCTTCGAGCGACATCAGCCGCATCTAGGTCATTTTGAATTTTTGCCGTACGGGCTTCCATCGTTTTTTTGATAGCTGGATAGGCGTACTTGGCCATAACTATAAACAGAATGAGGAAAGATAGACTCCCCCAAATCACTTCAGTTATTTCAGGAATGATCGGATTAGGCGGAGCCCCGCCCTCAGATGCTGCCAGCATCATTGTGAATGAGTTCATATGTCCTCCTAAGCGAAGTTGAGAAGGATGAACACCACGAATCCAATAAGCGCAAGGGCCTCGGTGAAGGCTATGCCTAAGAACATGGTTGTTCTAACCATGCCCGCAGATTCGGGCTGTCGAGCCATGGCGGTAATCGCGTTACCGACTACAAGGCCAATGCCTACCCCTGGTCCAATAGCTGCAAGGCCATAACCTAAACCGGCACCTACAGCTTTGAGACCGACCAATACCTGGTCAGGCTTATCGGCTATAACGTCTGCTGCTGCGAGCAAATCAATCACTCGTCTCTCCTGTTTGTTTGAATCGGAACTAATGCTCTGGATGTAAGGCGCCGCCGATGTACACGGCAGTCAGAATTGTAAAAATGAATGCTTGAAGAAAGGCGACAAGGATTTCAAACCCTGTTAAACCGATCAGCACAACGAACGGTGCCCAAACAATTGATATTAAAGGACTTGTGTCCCATAGAGCCGCACTTAACACTGCGAAGGTCACAAGAAGTAGGTGTCCTGCCAACATGTTGGCGAACAATCGAACGGCGAGGGAAAATGGCCGAACAAAAAATGTTGAAACAAACTCTATAACTGCCACTAAAGGCAGCAAGGCTGCGGGTACTCCGGGAGGGATAATAGTGTTTTTGAAATACTTAAAGAATCCTTGGCTTTTGATTCCAACAGCGTTGAACACAACCCAGACGACCAAAGCCAGCATTGCAGGGGCGGCCATTCGTGCATTACCTGGAAACTGGATAAATGGAATGACTTCCGTGATGTTAGAAAAGAAAATGAAGAAGAAAAGAGACATCAGGAATGGCATGAACTTCATGCCGTCCGGTCCTATTGTTTGCATCACAACGTTTTCGCGAACGAAATCAACTGAAGACTCAGCAATCGTCTGCACCCCTGTTGGAACTAGCTTGCTTTTTCTTATAGCCAAGGTGAAAAGAATTAACGGAGCAATCATCGCCCAGAGGTAAATAATTCCAACTTTATTGAGCTCGAAATACTTGCTGCCTTCAAAAAGTACTCCAGGCCAGTTCAACAAATGTTCGATGTCTGGGAAATAGAGCCCCATTGCCTGAAATTTCACTTCTTCTCCTGGCCTTTCATCCGCTTCGAAGCATCTGGGACTAGCCCCGGATGCGCTAACGATAGAGAAACATAACGCGTCTCCCAGGTCAGCAACCCAAGATGCGAAACAATTATAGTAATTCCAAGAGGAACAGGTAAGAACATACTCAAATTTCTCACCGCTACAACAGCAATTGTAAGAATAATTAAACGAAATATAAAACCACCGAGAGCCGCAGCCATTAAAACGGCCGGTGAGATCCGTCCAGCCCACGTCAAAAACGCAGCGGCCATAACAAAATTAGCGAGAACTAGAGCTAACCCATAAGCCGCTGAGGCTGCTCCATCAAAGCCCCAAATTAGTCCCGCTAAAAGTATCCAAATGGGAGCAATCTTTAGTCCACGCTTGACTAAGTCTGCAACTATGAGACGTTCGGGTTCGGAACTTTTAAGTTCAGTCAGGTCTTTATTGCTAGCTATCACTTGGCCTCGCCGCCTGATCCATTCTCATCCTCATGTATCTCAGCATTAAGAGTTACGCCTGTTGGCAAAGCGTCATAAATTTCTTCAGGAGCTAATAAATCAATTTTTGTGGGGTCACGTTCGCTTCTCATGTCCGCTTCAATATTCGCCATACGGCCCGAGTAGCGACACCACTCTGCTGCAATTTTTGTCAAAAAGGCAACTAGTCCGAAAGAAAAAGCCAGCCACGGTCCACTGCCGAAAGATTTATCCATCAGCCACCCGAAAGCGGCGAAAATGCCGGGCGTTACGACTATTTCAACAGCCTTGGAGAAGCCATCATCGTTGCCAATGCTTTTGGTCTGCTTTCGCAAAACTGGGTTTCGCATACCTTCGATACTCTCCAAAATAATCAACGTGCAATACGAACAATATCTGTAACTTATTAGCAACTATCTAGCCTTGCAAGTACACCAAACTCTTCACGGGCTTACCGCAATTCTAAATCTTAGAAATGACTCCTGAACTTTCATGCAGGCTGGTGTACGCATCAAACGGCATTGTCAATCAGCTGCTCAACGCTATTTTCTCAATATCAGAAGACTGCGACATACGGCTTCAATTTCAGGTCACCATCGTTTCGCCAATTGCAAAAATCTGACTAGCTATGGGTTTCTATGCAGTGCCAATACCTTCCTCGGCTTTAAACCGAGGGCGCAGCAAAAGAAACAACAAAAATGCTGCGCCCAGCAGTCCAAAGGGCAAAAGAGCATCTCCGTTTCCTGTAACAGTAGGTGCCAGAGCTACACAAGACAGTAAAGCGGTCCAAGCCCATAGCAAGGCAACGGTTCTTCGATGTCCATGCCCCATTCGTAACAAACGATGATGCAGGTGGTCTTTATCTGCTGTAGCAATACCTTCTCTTCTATAAGCACGCCGGATTACGGCAAGTGCGACATCTGCTAACGGAACACCGAGAATTAAGAACGGAATCACTATCGGCGCAAAGAAGAAATAGACTTGACCGCTGAATTGATCTGCGACGCGACCGCCGACTGTCATAGTGGCAGATGCCATCAGAAGGCCGAGCAACAGAGCGCCGCCATCTCCCATGAATATCCTTGCCGGATGAAAATTATGCGGTAAGAACCCTAAGCAAATTCCCAATGTAACTAAAGCCACAAGCGGGCCAATATTTGATTCATCTATAAGCCCGGCTCGCTGCAACTCGCCGCTGTACACATAAAAAGCGCCAGCAGCGATCGCTACCGTGCCTGCGGCTAATCCATCTAACCCATCAATTAAATTAACAGCATTTGCGACTATGACGACTAAGAGAACCGTGACCAAAGTAGCCCAGTCTGCCGAGAGCACGACTAGCTGACCAAAAGGAATACGGAAGTAAAAAAGTGTGACGCCAAGAATCGCCAACAAGCTTGCTGCAAGCACCTGGCCCGCTACTTTAGCCGGCGCAGAAAGTTCTCGTAGATCATCGATAGCGCCTATTCCGAACATAACGCTCGCTGCTATTAGGATCGCTAATGCCTCTGAAGAACCGGCGAAAACCTCTCTGAAACCACCTAGCCGGCTAGCCGACGCTAACGCTACTACCAAGCCTAGAAACATTGCCGCGCCGCCACCAGTAGTGGTCGAACTTTCGTGCACTCGCCTCTCGTTGGGCTCAACGACAGCACCCAGCTTCGGGCCCAAACGCCGCACTACAAAAGTAAATAAGTAGGTAACGACCGCAGCTATGAGGAGGATTCCAGCGTGCTCTAGCAACCGATTCACTAAGTCCTCCTGGATGTTTAGCTTAGCTAGAGAGAGGCGATCCACGCTCAACACAAGCCTTAATCGTTCTACAAAATACTCATAGCTCAGCCTCTATAGCCCGAATCGAGTCGTAAACGGCTTGGCGAAAGTTATCAACGTTCTTATTCTGGGTAGGGCGGAAATGACGTACATAGCTCTTCTACTTCAAATCGAATATTTTTAATTTTTTCCTCATCTGATTTTGCTCGTAAAATTCGGGCAGTGAAATTTGCAATCATCACCATTTCATCTGGACCCATTCCTTGAGTGGTGACTGATGCAGTTCCCATACGAATGCCACTAGTTATAAATGGAGACCTAGAGTCATTTGGGATACTGTTTCGATTAAGTGTAACCCCGCCTAAATCTAAAGTCTCTTGCGCTGCTTTACCTGTCAGGTCAGAATCGAATTTCCGAAGATCTACCAACAACAGGTGGTTATCAGTTCCGCCGGACACAAGCCGAAATCCACATTCGGTTAGCTCCGACGCCAATACATTCGCATTCTCAACTACACGTTTTGTGTAGGTCTTAAACGCCGGATCTAGCGCCTCATGAAACCCAACAGCTTTAGCAGCGATCGCGTGCTCTAACGGGCCACCTTGCGTACCCGGAAAAACAGCAGAATCAATTTTTTTAGCTAATTCACTCGTGGAAAGGATGCAACCCCCTCGCGCTCCTCGCAACGTCTTATGGGTGGTGAACGTAACTACGTCAGCGGATGGAACAGGGTCGGGGTGTTGACCTCCTGCAATCAAGCCAGCTATATGAGCAGCGTCGAACATAAAGTAAGCGCCAATTTCATCACAAATGTCACGAAAAGGCTCAGGGTCGATTCTTCTAGAATAGGCGGTAGCTCCTGCAACGATAAGTTTGGGTCGATGCTCCCGAGCAATTCTTTGCATCTCTGCATAATCTATTCTTTCATCGCCTTCGGTTAAGCCATAGGAGATGAAGTTATAAAGTTTACCGCTGAAGTTTACACCTGATCCATGAGTTAGATGACCGCCGTGATCAAGGCTCATACCCAACACGGTGTCGCCGATATCCAATAGGGCCATATAAACCGCGGCGTTCGCCGACGAGCCAGAGTGGGGCTGGACATTTGCATGCTCTGAACCAAATAAGTTCTTTACCCTGTCGATGGCAAGTTGCTCCACTTTGTCAACATGAACATTGCCGCCGTAATAGCGACGGCTTGGATACCCCTCACTGTATTTGTTGGTGAACGGGCTTCCGGCAGCGGCCATGACGGCAGGTGACGCGAAGTTCTCAGAAGCAATGAGCTGGAGGCTAGATCCTTGTCTGTACTTTTCAGCTTCTATCAGCTCTTGAACTTCAATATCAACTGAAGCGGTCCAAATCTCATTACTCGAAGACATCATTTAAAAATCTTTCGTTGAAGATTTCGGGGAGACAGAGAGCATGCCTTAAATTGTGCACTGACTGACACTAATTACCGTTACTAATCTAAGAGATTTAGCTTTTTTACGCGATCTGCGTGACGGCCACCGAAGAACACCGCACTTAAATATGCATCTACAGCATCTAAAGCTATTTGCTCTCCGACCAAACGCGCTCCAATGCCGATGACATTTGCGTCATTATGCTCCCGGGCCAAACGAGCCGAAGTAACGTCGTGAACAGTGGCAGCTCTTATGCCCGGAATTTTCCCAGCAGCCATAACTATTCCGATTCCACTTCCGCAGACCACTATGCCGCTCGAACACTCTCCATTGGCGACAGCTCTCCCAACAAGCTCTCCGTAATCCGGATAGTCGACTCGATCATCGCTGAAAGTTCCGAAATCTTTTACCTCATTACCCACGTCTTGAAGGTGAACTAAGATAAGACATTTCAAACTATAGCCAGCATGATCTGATCCAATAGCAACACCAGTCAAGACAACTCCCTTCAATTCACAAGCATTAATTTGGACATATCTTTGCACGGTGAATTAGTGATCTCTAACTCATTTGTCAGTTGCTTCAAATTTTCTGGTCGGAGATATCGACAGCACCTAGCCTCAAGACCCTTGCTTGCGATTCTGTGACGTCCAAGACCGTTGACGCTACATCTGTTTCAGAGTTTCCTGGAACTATGTAGCCAGGAGTTAGATGCAAGCTCGCGGCTGCTTTCTCTGAAGAATTTTCAGGGAGTAGTTCGTGCACATTGGCGCTCGAACCGGTCACTGGGCCGACCTCATCAATTAGGAGCCTCAACCACCCGAGATCTGGAACCCGCACTCCGAGGCTGTTTCTTTTATGGATTGGATCCGGGCCGCGCAACCGACTAGCGACTAGCGTAAGCGGTCCGGGCCAGTGCTCTTCAGCCAAGGCAGCAGCCTGATCTGAAAACTGGACTAATTGAAGAGCTTGTTCAATAGAAGATACCAAGATTGGCATCGGCTCGTCTAATGGTCTGCCCTTTGCAACATACGTACTGATCACGGCATCAGAATTCGAATACTGGGCTAAAATACCGGGCACAGTATCCGTTATCGTTACCACAAATTTTCCGCTTTTCAGAGCGCTCACTGCTCGAGAGAAGTCTTCATCCGGTATATCATTCACAGGTCGACAACCACTTACCATGCGCTTGCGACCGGCCAGGTCAACACCTATCGTTACTTTTTCGTAGCCGCGACTAATTAGCAACGACTTTAATTTGGAACATTGATCTTCAGCACATTCGAGCAATAGCATGCCATTCGGTTTAAGCCATGAGCGTGCTTCAACAGCTATATGAAATAAATGAGCAAAACCGTTAGCCGGCGCAAATAGTGCCAACCCTGGCTCCCAGTCCTTCACGACTGCAGGAAGTTCATCGCTCTCAGCCACGTAAGGTGGATTCGAAATCACTAGGTCTAAATCGCCTCGAAGTGCATCGGGTAAGGGATCTAACCAACTTCCTTGATAAAGACTCACCCTTGAAGCGGCTCGCCCTAAACCAGCCAAATTAGAGCGAGTGAGCGAAAGGGCCTCGTCGGAAACATCTGTTGCGTGAACAATACTTTCAGGAACTTCTTTTGCAATAGAAAGAGCGATCGCTCCGCTACCTGTTCCGAGTTCGACTACTTTAAGTGCCTTTTTATCAGAACTAGTCAGTGAGTTCAGGTACTGAATTCCTTCTTCGACTAAAGACTCAGTTTCAGGTCGAGGAATTAACGCTCGTTGGTCAACAGCAAGATCTAATTCGCGAAATCCCCAATGGCCAACAACGTACTGCAACGGCTCGCCCTTAATACGCCGGTCCGACATGGAATCAGCCGCAGCAACCATTCGAACAGTTAATTTTTCGTCTTGCTTTGTAAAAAAATCTACGCCATTCAAACCGACAGCTTCTTCAACTATCCATCGAGCACTTATCTCGGCGTCTTCGATTTTCTGTTTTCTTAATTTGTGAATTAACTCCTGAAAAAGTTGCCTGGTCGTAAGTGCCTCAGAATCTTCCAAACTCATATCAGCCACTATGTTAATACTGCTCAGATTCAAGTTGCTCTTGGCGCTCGTTTAACATTAATGGGACAACAACGTCTTCGAGTTCGCCAGCTAGCACACGATCTAATTTATACAGAGTTAATCCGATTCGGTGGTCTGTGACACGGCTTTCCTTGAAGTTGTATGTCCTAATTTTATCTGCTCTACCGCCACCTTTTACCTGATCGCGTTTTTGAGCTGCTTGTGAGGACGCATGTTCGTCTTGACGTAATTTAAGAAGACGAGAGCGCAACACCCGCAGCGCCTTAGCTTTGTTCTGCAACTGACTTTTCTCATCTTGCATCGAAACCACCAGGCCACTAGGAACATGTGTAACTCTGACGGCGGAGTCTGTTGTATTCACGGACTGGCCACCGGGACCAGAGGACCGATAAATGTCTATCCGTAAATCGTTAGGATCAATTTCTACTTCTACCTCTTCAGCTTCTGGCATAACCGTTACTGTCGCTGATGAGGTATGAATCCTGCCTTGGGATTCTGTAGCAGGTATCCGCTGAACTCTGTGAGGCCCACCCTCGTGTTTGAGATGACTCCAAGCCGCATCACCCTTAACTAGAAAAGCAATATCGGTAAGCCCGCCCGTATCACTCGAATGGCTCCCCAAAACCTCTAGTCCCCAACCTTTCGATGAAATGTAAGATCGATACATTTCATAAAGATCTCGGGCCCATATATTTGCCTCTTCGCCCCCTTCAGCGCCTCGAATCTCGACAATGACGTTTTTAGCGTCATTTGGGTCTCGGGGTAGTAACAGCAACTTAAAGCGTTCTTCCAAGATCTCCGCTTGTGCCAACGCAGCCGCTTCCATGTCACGCAACTCAGTTGCCTCGTCATTCGAAACCTCTTCTAGTAACTCCCGAGCTGTAGCTGCATCTTCAAACGCCATGCGCCAATCGCGGCCAGTCTTTACCATTTCAGAGAGTTGAG
>CAJQGN010000023.1 GCA_905477545.1 uncultured Acidimicrobiales bacterium
CGGTGAAGCGACCGCTATCTACTATGAGAGGATACGTTTCATGCTTTGGCGACACACTAGCCATCACAATTGGCTCCTCGAATGCCACCTGGCTGACCCAATGCGAAGTGTAAAGTCGATGAATCCCATTATGTGCAGATCCCACTACTTGAACACCTTTGGACATCTGCCCAAGACAACGTTTTATTTTGCGGTCTATCATCAGCAGTCCCTATCTACTTGTTAATTCAAACGAGCCCAAAGTCGCGTTACCTGGGCGCGAAGCTCATCTCCATCGCTTCCTCCGAATCGTAAAGCAGCATCGTCCAGATATCGGGCCGCATCTTCGATTCGCCCGACTGCTTCTAGGGCCGAAGCTAACTTAAAGAATTCATCGAGCGGACAGTCCTCCAACAGGGTCATAAGCTCTAATATCTTAATTAAAGTCTTAGGTTGATTATTCCTATAGGCAATCATTCGTAAGTTATTAAGCATTCGTAGAATGATGCTCTCAGTGGGAGTCTCGTCTAAATAATTCTCTTGAAACGGCAAATCTGGATTCATCGAATGAAACAGCTCTCGAGCTTTGTGCCTATCAAGCACAGCCCCGTTAAACAGGTCGATGAAGATGTTTCTATCGACTCGATCACCTACCAAAAAATGACCTGGCATTCCAACACCAAAGAGAGGCACACCCACGCGCCTTCCAACTTCCAGCAACAGCACGGAAAGCGTTATTGGTATTCCACATTTTCGGTTGAGCACTTGGTCCAGATAACTGTTGTCAGCATCGTAATAATTATTCTGTACTCCTCTGAAACCCTGCTCATGACAAAGGCTCCGAAACAGCCCATCTAATGTTGGTTCTGTAACTAATTCTGATAAGACATCTAGCCGTTTGAGCCAGTCGGCTATCTCTAACGAATTCGAGCCGACATAGGCCGAGATAGCAAAGGCAGCTATATCTAGCCTAAAGGGATTAGCGTCTATCGCATCTCGAAAAAGGTCTAGATTATCTCTTGTGGAATCCATTATTCTCAAATGTTACTCGGAATAAATCATGTTAGATCGAACGAAAAAAGATAGCCAACTATGAACAACCATCCGTATCTTTCTGTCACAAGCCCTGTTCCAATTGCACATCGCGGTGGAGCCGGAACCTGGCCAGAAAACACCATGCCAGCATTTCAAGGCGCTGTAAGCCTCGGGTACCAATATGTCGAGACTGATGTGCATGCCACGATAGACGGCGTGCTAATTGCGTTTCACGACGATCGGCTTGATCGCGTCACGAATTCCACGGGACTTGTAAGCGAGTTGACTTGGACTGAGATTTCCAGTGCTCGAGTAGATGGGAAAGAGCCGATTGTTCGACTGAGTGATCTGATGACTGCCTTTCCAGAGTTAAATATCAATATCGACCCAAAATCGACTACCGCTGTCGAGCCACTCATCAAAGAATTACGTATTGAAAAAGCGCTTGACCGGGTATGCATCGGCTCTTTTTCTGACCGCAGACTTAAAGCATTTCGAGAGGCATTTGGTGATGCTGTCTGTCTTAGCATGGGACCCTTACAGATTCTTCGCATGAAACTTAAATCATCGAGATTTCCTATGGCGGCATTCAGCGCACAATGTGCACAGATTCCAATTAAACAAGGGCCGATCTCTTTAGCTACACCTAAGTTCATTGATGCTTGCCACGAACTCGACATAGCCGTTCATGTCTGGACTATTGACGATGAGTCCGAAATGATTCGGCTTCTAGACCTTAACGTAGATGGGATCATGACTGACTTGCCACAGCTTCTACTCGATGTGTTAGCCAACCGGGGCGACTGGCCTAAGGAAAATAATTAAAGATGATTGCCTCCTCTCCAGAATTAGCGAAAGCACTTCGGAATATTGTCGGACATGAGCACGTTCTAACCGAGAATGATCTCACCACGGGCTATTCGGTCGATTGGACGGGGAGGTTTGTCGGATCAACGCCCATTGTTGTGCGACCTGGTAACACTGAACAGACTGCTTCCGTGGTCAAGTTACTCAATAAATACGCTATTCCGCTTGTCCCACAAGGCGGCAACACAGGGCTTGTCGGCGGAAGCATTCCGATGAGCGGAGAAGTTTTATTATCGCTGAAACGGTTAAATACCGTCGAGCCTGTCGACGGTCTAGCCCTTCAGCTGACCGTGGGCGCAGGGGCAACTTTAGCTGAAACTCAGGAACATGTTAGGAACCATAATTTTGAAATTGGCGTTGACCTAGCAGCCAGAGATAGTTGCACTATCGGTGGCATGATAGCGACGAACGCTGGTGGCATAAACGTGCTCCGCTATGGTGCCATGCGTGAACAACTAATTGGTGTTGAAGCGGTGATGTCAGATGGAACCGTGATCAAGCATCTTGAGGGACTGGAAAAAGATAACACCGGGTATCATCTCCCAAGCCTTCTGGCTGGTAGCGAAGGAACATTAGCCGTCATCACTAAGGCTAGGTTACGACTCAGACCGCGGTTGCAGGAAAAAGTTACCGCCTTGATCGCTTTTGAGAGCGTTCACGATGCCGTTGAGGTAGCGACGCGTCTAAGACAGCAACTGCCATCGTTGCATGCCCTCGAAGCCATATTTAGTAGTGCGATGAGTCTCGTCTCATCACACATTGGGACTCAGGTACCAATTGGACCAAATGGTAATGCTTGGCTACTTGTTGAAGTGGCTTCTGGAACTGATCCATTTGAAGAATTTCAACAGGCCTTAGAAAATTGCGACGACGTAATCGTGGATGTTGCAGTTGCCATAGACGACCGATCTCGAGGTAAGTTATGGCGATTTCGCGAGCAGATAACGGAGGCTATTGCCGTTATAGGAACACCGCACAAGCTCGATATCACTATTGGGCTCGCTCGACTAGAGAAGTTCATAAATGAAATTCCCGAAGTTGTAAAGCATGCAGACCCCAATTCTTCAACGTACTTATTTGGACATCTAGGTGATGGAAATGTTCACGTAAACGTTCTTGGGAAGGACGGAGGCGAGCCTTCCAACGTCGTTGAATCCGCCGTACTTAGTTATGTTGCATCCCTTGGCGGAAGCATCTCAGCAGAACATGGCATCGGCACCGCCAAAAAAAGTTACCTACATTTAAATAGAACAAGTGATGAGATAAGATTCTTTCGAAATATAAAAAAGGCGCTAGATCCGAATAACATCATGCACCCGAACTGCCTGTTAAGCGACTAAACCTAAGGTCCTATGCCTAACTACATGAATGCCCCATATGCAACTAGGCACTCGACACAAGGAATGGTTTGTTCAATAGATCACTTAGCTAGTGGTGCCGGGATCGAGGTGATGCGACAAGGCGGGAATGCAGCTGATGCTGCTGTGGCTACCTCTGCTGTAT
>CAJQGN010000024.1 GCA_905477545.1 uncultured Acidimicrobiales bacterium
TTAAACGCTCCAAGACATGCGGCGGCGACTGTTAATACCCCTGAGCCACAACCGACATCTAAAACTTCTTCGCCTCCAACTAAGCGATGCGCCAGCGCCTCTAACAACAAATGAGTGCTGGGATGATCGCCTGCCCCGAAGCCGCTACCTGGATCGATTTCTATAGTAACTTCCGCATCGCAAAACGCCCATGGAAAGCAGACACTGACCTCATCTGTAATTTTCGTTGGCTTGTTTCGATTGCTCCATCCAACATTATGCGCCTCATCGGCTGGCCCAAGTACAGCCGAATAATTTGCAGCTCGCAGCGAAGCTACTAGCCCCCTAGCTGTATTTTCATCGGCTACAGCAGCCGACGCGACGAGACGCCCTGGCCTAATAGAAATCCAACTCCACGCAGCACCGCAGGAGGCAAGGTATTCCTCGATATCTGGGCGACTGGCATCATCTGATGCAACAACAGCACAACCGATCAGATCTCCGAAATCGAACTCTTCTTCTCGATTACTTTGCATTACTCAAATTGACGGTCTTCCCACCATGGAAAAAATTCTGGTAAATCTTGGCTGGTCGTCATAGAAAACTCTGCAGGACGTTTTTCGAGAAATGACTTCACACCTTCGTGGGCATCTGCTCCTCGCCCGAGTTCAAAGATGCCCCTACTATCAATCTTGTGAGCTTCCATAGGATGATCAGCTCCAAGCATTCGCCACATCATGTGCCTAATCATTGTCACTGATATAGCCGAAGTGTTTTCAGCAATCTCTCGAGCAATTTTTCGGGCCTCAGGCATTAAATCCTCAGGCTCGTGAACACTCCTCACTAACCCACCGCTCAGAGCCTCGTCCGCGTTGAAAACTGAACCGCTATAGGCCCATTCTAATGCTTTGCTAATGCCAACAACTCTGGGTAAAAAATATGATGAGCAAGCTTCGGGCACTATTCCCCGTCGACTGAACACAAACCCGACTTTTGCCTTAGAAGAAGCTATTCGAATGTCCATAGGCAGAGTCATTGTCACACCTACCCCAACCGCTGCGCCATTGATAGCAGCAATAATAGGCTTATTGAATTCGTAAATACGAAGCGAAAGCAACCCACCCCCGTCTCTTAACCAATCGTTGCTTCCTCCCTGCCGGCCCTCATTGGCAGCCCTGTCCTCTTGATCTGCTTCTGTTTGATTGTCATAGTCGAACGTTTCAGCACCTTTCGAAAGATCTGCGCCAGCGCAAAATCCTCTTCCTTCTCCAGTAACAATTACGACACGAACCTCATCATCCGCGTCCGCCTCATCTAGCGCACTGAGAAACTCACGTTGCATTACGCTATTAAAGGCGTTAAGCCTCTCAGGCCTATTCATAGTCAGAGTTAGAATCTGATCTTCCACTTCGTATCGGAGAGTTTGAAAGTCGGGCATAAAAAATTCCTCTTCATCAGTCAAAGCTTAAGCGTTGCGTATCAGCCACTTGTCTGCAAGCCAATGTGCAAATATGACATGACCTTTTCAAAGCTACACCCCCTAGCTGTGCCGAAGAACAACTAACGGTTTAACCAGTTACCACCTTGGATTCGAGTCAGTTCCTTCCAGTTCTGCCCGAACTCATAGGCAAACACTTGAAAGCCTTTGTCAGTAAGCACTTGAACTCGTCTGTAGTCCCCATCAACAGCACCTTCTATCTCATCGAGCAATTCAAGAGTTTGCTCCATTAAGTGATCATAAATATTGAATCTGATACCGCTAATACAGCCAGTCAAACCAAACACAGCGCCCGGATAACCTTTACCGGTATCGAATAGATGACCTGCAACTGAATCACCTTGATAGCTAACAACCGAGGGCTTCAAATATTTCCATCTCTGTTCGCCAGGCAGCAACGTACCATAACAAAATATTTCCACGAGCGACCGCCAGTTACCTAGACATCCAGAAAACGGCTCGCTGCGAAAGCAGAGCCGACTGCGCCAACAACCACTCCCAATATTATCGTAATGATAATTGCGGTGTTGAATTGGCTTGAAGACACAGTGAACGATCTAAAAAAGGCCAAGATTTCAGACCTGCCAAATAAGTCTTCTACGTGATTGCGCAGAGCGCCAGCTGCTACCGCTCCGACGACTCCGCCGACTAAGCCATGAAGCATACCTTCCAGGATAAAAGGCGTCCGGATAAATGAATTAGTAGCGCCGACTAACTTCATCACTTCAATCTCTCGACGGCGCGCGAACATACCAACGCGAATCATATTAAATATCAGCAACACACTCGCTGCGGATAACACAATCGACATCAACAAAACAATCCAACGAAATGAATTAAACCACTCGCGAATCGCGTCGATTTGTTGACGTCCTGTTTCTACAGAGTACACCCCAGGGCGCTCGCGAAATTGAGCGGCCAAAGACTCAATAAGTTCTCCTTCAGTTCGCCGAGGAACTATTCGATACGACGCCGGAAGGCTCTCAGGTGCGACTTCTTCCAAAACTTCGGGCTCATCTATCAGAATTTCCTGCAGAAGCTCATGAGCTTCTTTTTGTGTAACAAACTCAATCCGTTCGATATCGGGATGGTTACGAAGCTCAAGCCCAAGGGCGTCAATTTGGGCACCCGAGATTGTCGGCTGTAAAAATATTTCAAATTGCACGCCTCCTTGCCATCGCCCTAAAGCGTTACTACTTGCAGAACGGGCCATCAGCCCTAACCCAACCAACATCGCTCCCACTGCCACCGTTAATATCGCCGCAAACGTAAGCGTCAAATTTCTTCGCACACTTAACCAAGTTTCATGGAAGAAATAGCCCAAACGATCAAAAATTACAACCATCACTAGCTGTAAACCCCCTGCTGTTGATCGCGAACAATTTTGCCGTGTGCCAGAGCCACGACACGTCGTCTCATCTGATCAACAATTTTCTGGTCATGAGTTGCCATCACCACCGTCGTGCCCGTTTGATTAATCCGATCCAACAACCTCATTATCTCCTGAGCTGTTACCGGATCAAGGTTTCCAGTTGGCTCATCTGCCAGCAGAATAAGCGGACGGTTCACAAATGCTCTCGCTATACAGACTCGTTGCTGCTCTCCACCAGAAAGCTCGTTCGGTAAATTTCGTTGCTTATCTGCGAGACCTACAAGCTCTAGAATTGTCGGGACCTGAGTATTTATAATATTTTTAGGACGGCCAATTACTTCTAGTGCAAAAGCCACATTTTCATACACCGACTTTTGAGGCAGGAGCTTGAAATCTTGAAAAACTGATCCAATATTACGACGGAGGTAAGGCACTCGCCTTGAGCTAATACGCGCCAAGTCTTTCCCAGCAACATGAACATGTCCGCCCGTAGGGACCTCTTCAGCAGTTATAAGTCTTAGAATTGTCGATTTTCCTGAACCAGATTGACCAACCAGAAATACAAATTCCCCTTTTTCTATATTGATCGTCACGTCATTGACTGCGTGTGTTACTTCTTTGTAGACCTTGGTCACGTTTTCGAAACGAATCATCGTACCTTCGCAGGAGAGTTTTTAGAGAAAGCTATTTTTATGCCCAGAATAGGACAGTCCAGTGCTCATCTGATGTCAGGCAGTCAACTAGAGCAAAATCCTATTAAGAGTCTGCTTTTTGCGAACGTTGCCACTGAAGAAATGCTTCCATAAGAGGGTCTAAATTGCCGTCTAGGACACTCTCAGGATTTCCAAGTTCCAAATTACTTCGGAGATCTTTAACTTGCTGATAGGGATGCAGAACATAAGAACGAATCTGACTACCCCACGCAACTTCTCGTTGTTCACCCGCTAACGCATTCATTTCCTCTTTGCGCTCTATCCGTTGTCGGTGCGCTAACTTAGCAGCCAACATTTGCATGGCCCGATCCTTGTTCTGGTGTTGACTGCGTTCATTCTGACAAGCAACTACAACCCCAGTCGGGAGGTGCGTTATTCGCACCGCTGAATCTGTGACGTTAACATGCTGGCCACCGGCTCCTGATGAACGGTAAGTATCTATCCGTAATTCTTTATCGTCGATAACAACTTCATCCGACACCTCTTCGAAAAAAGGCACGACTGATAGGGATGCAAATGCCGTATGCCTACGAGAATTAGAATCAAAGGGCGAAATACGTACAAGCCGATGGACGCCCCTTTCTGCTTGCAGAAAACCAAAAGCGAATCTCCCTTTTACTAGAAAAGTCGCAGAGCTAATTCCTGCTTCACCGCCATCAGTTGCTTCATGCAGCTCGACATCAAATCCTTTACCCTCCGCCCAACGCAAATACATTCGAAGAAGCATTTCGGCCCAATCGCAGGCGTCTGTTCCTCCAGCACCCGAGTGCAGCTCACACACTGCATCATTTTCATCATGCTCCCCACTGAAAAGAGCAAAAAGTTCGATCTCATCCAGTCGGCCTACAACTGATTCAATTAGTAGATTGATCTCACTCTCTAATGAATCGTCATCTTCTTCTTTCGCCAATTCAAAAAGAGCGCTGGCATCATCTACTTCTCTACGTACCCTTTCCCAACGCTCTATGTCAGCTTTAAGAGTGGCTAGCTGCGAAGTAACCTTTTTCGCTTCTTCTTGGTTATCCCACAGACCCGGACTTGAAGCCTTCGATTCAAGTTGGGTCGCTTCTTCTCGAGATAGGCCTATACGCAAATACAGTTCGGCCTCTTCTACACGCCGTTCTAGATCTACGAGCACATCCGTGAAATCTTGCATCTGACTCTCTTCTTAACGGCCGCAACAATGTTTAAATTTTTTGTTACTCCCACAATGGCAGAGATCGTTTCGCCCTATTTTTTCCTCCGCCGACTTTATACGTTGGGTTTTGTCGCTAGTCGTTCTTGCGCCAATACTACCCGAGGGAGCATTTGGCGAAACCGTCTCATTTTCGGACGAGGAATAAGACACTACAGAGGCGTCAGCAGGCTTTTGGTCACGAACCACAACCTCTGCATGCATAGCGTATTTGACAAAATCTCTATGAGTTGATTCCAACATGGCCGAGAACATGTCAAAACCTTCTCTCTGCCACTCAGAGACTGGATTTTTCTGACCGATACCGCGTAGATGGATTCCTTCTCGCAGATAATCCATCTCATAAAGATGCTGCCGCCAACGCTGATCAAGGATGCGAAGCATTACTTGACGTTCGACTTCCCTCATATTCTCGGGGCCGAGCTCAGATTCTCTTTGAGAATAGAAGTCAACAGCTCTATTAATCACAAAATTTTCTAGTTGGTCGACATCACTAAATTTTTTGAGATCTGATACGTCTACATCACTTGGCCAATACGTATTGATTTCTGATAACAAGCCATCCAGATCCCACTCTGATTCGACGTCTGAGTCGCAAAAGCTACCGACAATCTCTCTTGAGATCTCTTCCAAATAAGCAATGGAGTCCTCTTTAAGATCTTCTCCGTTCAAGATTTGAGTTCGCCTCGCATAGATAACCTTGCGTTGTTCATTCATTACTTCATCGTATTTCAGGACATTTTTTCGAACTTCGGCGTTTTTTTGCTCAACCGTCGTTTGGGCTCTCTCAATTGCTTTCGTAACCATTTTTGCTTCAATCGGGCTATCGTCCGGGAGGGCCTTATCCATGACCCATGACATTGCACCAGTTGCAAACATTCTCATAAGATCATCTTCTAGGGACAGATAGAATCGACTTTCTCCAGGATCTCCCTGACGCCCAGCTCGACCTCGAAGCTGGTTATCAATTCTTCGAGATTCGTGGCGTTCTGTACCCAAAACATATAGACCGCCGGCTTCTAAGACTTTCTTACCTTCAGCTTTACACTCCGCCTCGTGGAAAGAAATTAACTCCCTCAGCTTCTCTTCGTTTTCTAGGGCATCTGGATCTGATCCTTCACGATACAAGTCCTGTCTGGCTAGGCCCTCGGGGTTTCCGCCAAGTAGAATATCCACTCCACGCCCTGCCATGTTTGTTGCAACAGTTACTGAACCGAGGCGGCCTGCTTGCGTAATTATTTCTGCCTCCCGAGTGTGTTCTTTAGCGTTAAGAACATTGTGTTCGATGCCTCTCATCCTAAGAGCGTTCGCAAACTTTTCGCTGTTCTCCACGCTAACCGTACCCACAAGGATCGGCTGGCCTGTTTCCTTACGCTGTTGGATGTCGTCTATGACAGCGTTAATTTTAGAGGACTCAGATTTGTAAATTAGGTCGCCCTGGTCTTTGCGCTGCAGGGGCTTATGCGTAGGAATTGGAACAACGTCAAGCCCATAGGTGCTTCCTAGCTCAGCGGCTTCGGTTGCTGCTGTTCCAGTCATTCCAGCCAATTTTTTGTAGAGCCGATAGTAATTCTGCAGAGTGATAGTGGCAAGGGTCTGATTCTCTTGTTTAATATTTACCGACTCTTTAGCCTCGACAGCTTGGTGAAGTCCGTCGCTCCATCTCCTACCTTCTAAAATTCTCCCCGTGAATTCGTCGACTATCCGAACTTCCCCGCTCTGAATCACATAATCACGGTCGCGTCGATATAGCTCCTTAGCTTTTAAGGCGGCACTCATCTGATGAACTAAATTTGAGCTGACCTGGTCGTACAAATTTTCGATGCCTAGAGTCTTTTCAACTTTTTCAATTCCAGGCTCTAAGACCGCTACGTTCCGCTTATCTTCCTCGACTTCGTAGTCGACATCGCGAATCATTGACTGTGCAACCTGGGCAAACTGGCTGTAGAGCTTCGCCGCATCCGCTAATCGCCCACTGATAATTAATGGAGTTCTCGCTTCATCAATAAGAATCGAGTCAACTTCATCAACTATGCAAAAATTATGGTCGCGTTGTGTCTGTTCTGCTTTAGCGCTCGCCATGTTGTCGCGAAGGTAATCAAAGCCAAATTCATTATTGGTGCCATAAGTGATATCAGCGGCGTATTGTCGCCGTTTATAATCTGAATCAGTTTGACCAGGGATTATGAGACCAACTTCAAGTCCTAAGAACTTGTGAATTTGACCCATCCATTCAGCATCGCGCCTGGCGAGATAGTCATTTACTGTCACTACGTGAACCCCTAAACCTGCTAATGCGTTTAGGTAGACTGGTAACGTCGACACCAAGGTCTTGCCTTCGCCTGTACGCATTTCAGCGACCCAACCAAAGTGTAAGGCGGCGCCTCCCATTAGCTGGACGTCGTAGTGCCGCTGACCGATCACTCTCTTTGCCGCTTCACGAGCTACCGCAAACGCATCCACCAAAATATCATTCAAATCTGCGCCGCGCTCTAGCTGACCTTTGAAATCTCCCGTTTTACTTCTCAACGCTTCGTCTGACAACGACAGGTAGTCAGACTCAAGTGAATTAATTTCAGGGACTATCGACTCCAACCCCTTAATTTTTTTTCCTTCGCCAGCACGTAGGACTTTTTGAAAAAGAGCCATTACAAGAACCTTACCGTTTGGGAGCACTTCCGAGGGGTAACCCGGCTATCTGATACGGCTGCGGCACCCCTGAATTTGGTTACCAAATACCCTTAATGACTAGTAGCGATAATGGGCCGGCTTGTAAGGACCTTCTACTGGCACTCCTATGTAATCAGCCTGCTCCGGCGTTAGTGAAGTTAGTTTCACCCCAAGCTTGTCTAAATGAAGCCGAGCAACTTCTTCGTCTAGATGCTTAGGCAACAAATACACATCGTTATTAAGGGTCTGCGCACTCTCATGCAACTCGATCTGAGCAAGAACCTGATTCGTGAAACTCATTGACATAACGAAACTTGGGTGACCAGTAGCGCATCCAAGATTAACCAAGCGTCCTTCAGCTAGCAGCAATACGCTATTACCATTTGGGAAAATGTACTCATCTACTTGTGGCTTTATATTTCGGCGCTGAACATCTGACATTCCTTCTAATCCAGCAACATCTATTTCGTTATCGAAGTGCCCAATGTTGCAGACAATTGCGTTGTGCTTCATCGCGCCCATATGTTCGGCTGAAATAATATCCAAATTGCCAGTCGTGGTAACAAAAATATCTATGTCTCCCAGTACATTTTCTAGGCGATCTACGGCAAAGCCTTCCATAGCTGCCTGAAGTGCATTAATAGGATCAACTTCAGAAACTATGACTCGACAGCCTTGCCCTCGTAACGATTGTGCACAACCCTTACCAACATCTCCATATCCGGCAACAAAGGCTACTTTGCCACCCATCATTACATCGGTGGCTCTGTTGAGTCCGTCTATTAGAGAATGACGACACCCATAAAGATTATCGAACTTAGATTTAGTAACAGAATCGTTAACGTTATAAGCCGGGAATCTCAATTCTTTTGTTTCCACCATCTCGTAGAGACGATGAACCCCCGTCGTCGTCTCTTCTGAAACTCCACGAATTTCTGCAATCATTTTAGTCCATATATCAGCATCAGTTAAAGCGACTTTATGCAGTAACCGCAATATTTCTTCTTCATCTGGAGATCCGGCCGATTCGATAGCTGGAATCTCGCCATTTGCTTCGTATCGGGCTCCTAGGTGTACTAAAAGCGTAGCGTCTCCACCGTCATCTAAAATCAAATTGGGGCCAAATGCACCCGGCCAACGCAAAGCCTGTTCAGTGCACCACCAATATTCTTCAAGCGTTTCTCCCTTCCAGGCGAATACAGGTACTCCTGATGGTTCGTTTTGGGAGCCCGTTCGACCAACTACAACGGCCGCTGCTGCTTCATCTTGAGTTGAAAAAATATTGCAAGAGACCCAACGCACATCAGCGCCCAGGTCTACAAGGGTTTCGATTAATACCGCCGTTTGCACTGTCATGTGCAACGAACCCATTATCCGGGCACCTTTTAATGGTTGACTATCGATCCCCCGGGCCCGCAAAGTCATTAATCCTGGCATCTCCACTTCAGCCAGTTCTATTTGCTTTCTACCAGCGTCGGATAGGCTTAGGTCAGCTACCTTAAAATCATTGTTACTAGCCGTCGACAATGGCATATGCGCTCCTATATAGGACCCGGACAAGGGCAGAAACTATTAGCCTACTTGAAGCATTTTGATTCGCCTATAAGTCAATTTAAGTCGACAAGTACTCTTTAAGCCGAATCAAAATTTCAATCGGCCCCGGGTCTTCTCCACGAATTTCAGCCATCCGCAATGAAACTTGATCTCCAAGCAATATCAGGTCAAACAGTTGCGCAAGTTTTCCTTCACCAGATGCTTCGACGTCAAAAACCTTACCCTCGACGCCGACAGCGGCACTACGATTGAACTCAAACCTTCGAGTAAGCTGAGGGTGCTCGTGGGCGTGCCTTAGATGAATAATAGAAATGTTCGACTTCTGAGATCCCCCGATGCCACTCCACCCTGCAATTTCATTGTGACAGAGCTCAGGCATTGCATTAGAAAAAGATGGTAGTTTCGCATTTTCGTTGACCTGATTTTTCCAACGCAAGGCCGCTACGGGACCGATATCTCCGCCACCATAAATGAGCGGAATTGAGCCGCTAACTTTTTCTGCTACTTGTTCAGTTATGTCACCGTCTTGGGTGAAACTATTTCTTCGCAGAGTTAACTGCCTAATGGTGCGTTCGATTTCTTCTTCAATCCCAAAAATTAACCCCATTTGATTCAAAGCGATTAGAGGAGGAATGGAGACTGCTCCCACTGCCGCCCTCGGCATTGGAATCGACTTATCAATTAGATAACACGGGCAACCCCATTCAGATGCAAGATCTAAAAGCGCTCCGCCTGAAGTAACAATTAACAGATGGGCACCTTTTTCTTTCGCTTGAGCGGCCGCTTCTAAAGTTTCTTCA
>CAJQGN010000025.1 GCA_905477545.1 uncultured Acidimicrobiales bacterium
TTACCTCTTAATACCAGTGGGGGTAATCTTGCCGAGTGTTACATGCATGGACTAGGGCTTCAAATTGAAGCCGTGCGGCAGATACGAGGAGACTCCTCAAATCAAGTCAAAAATGCACAAGTGGCTCTGGCCAACGCTGGACCGATGGTCGCTGTCGCTTCAACGGCAATATATGGAAGTGAGGTAGCACTCGGATGACAAGAATCACTAACGAAATTTATCTTCCTGGTCTCCGTCAACCAGCACCCATGTCTGATGGGCTAGACGCACCTTTTTGGGAAGGAACTCTAAATGGTGAAATCAGAGTCCAGAAATGTCTATTGTGTGAAACCCATCAGTGGGGACCTGAGTGGATGTGTCATTCTTGTAACTCCATGGATATCGAATGGGTAGTTCTCGAGTCGCCTTGTCGCATATACAGTTGGCAGCGACCACATCATCCAGTCCACAGCGCTTTAAAAGATCGAGGTCCATATATCATCGTTGTAGTTGAATTTCCTCAAGCTGATGGGCTCAGAATGGTGGGGAATCTGTTAGGTGATTCGATGCAAGATGTTGTAATTGGTTCGCCAGTTAGACCTGTTTTCGAACAGCACCTGGACGCTACTCCTCCATATGCTCTACTTCAGTGGGAAGTGGCTTAACCGATTTTCTTAATTAATTACAAATAAAAATAACTGTTGCAGACTGTTCCCGGCCAATTCATTATTGGAGTATTAAACCAAAAGCCGTGGAGCCCCTGAGCTTTAGTGAGGTACTCCACGGCTTTAATTTTAATTTTTATAACAAGTATTAATTAGTTAATAATGGCAGCTAAAGTTTCTTCGCTTGGTGCGAAGTAAAAAGAACCAGACGCTGGATTCGAATAATCGGTCATCGCATCTCGAACATTATTTGCCCCGTCGAGGCCATACATCAGCCTCATTCGTTCACGAAGGGGTGCTTGGTCTTTACAAAAGGCCATAAAGTAGAGGCCAACGGTTCCATCATGGAAAGCATATGGAGTTGAACGGCGAGCGATTTCGTTTCGCTTACCGCTCTCTTCATTTCCATGATTTCCATTTTCACGGAGCTCAACGTGACTGAGATGGCTATAGGCCTCTTGTTGATCGGTTTTTTCGATTTCTGGGAACTTCTTGCGCCCAAAATTCTTTTCCTGTTGATCTACCGAAAGAGCGTTCCATCCATCAAGATCATGCACCCAACGTTGGGCAATGATATGGCTTCCTCCGGCACCTGAGGCACCATCTGGCACAACTGCTACAGCAGGCTGGTCCTCGTCGGCTGGATTACCGGTTCCATCTTTGAAGCCGGTCATGTCGAGAGACTCGCCGTAAATAAACGTTGGCGTTTCACGCGCAACGGCCATGTGACCTTCTAGGGCTTTGCGAGCGTCGTATTGAGCTTTCCAAACCTTGTCCTTGTCATCATGATTCAGCCACAAAAGCAGCTCTTCTTGAGTGCCTTTAGCCTGGCGACCTGAACCATCGGTGGATTCAACTGTTGTATAAGCCTGAAAGTCTTCGGGAACATCATCAGTCAATTCTGGTAACAGACCTGGACCAAAGCCAAGAGTAAGGTTAATACCCTCCGCGTTGCAATCGGTAACCAAGCCAGACAGCGCTGTCTTAATTACTCCAAGGTCAGCGCCTTCTGTTCGACTGAGGTGAACGTACCATTGATTTTGACCCATCCCGTTAAAGATGGCTTTCTGGGGAGTCGGCATGATCGCTCCTTATAATTGCCGTGTCTTATTGGACAAATCGTACGCCTCATTTGGGGGTCACGTCACCTGAAGTTGAATTTTTCCTTTAACTTCTGAATAGTTTCTTAAAAAGAGCCTCTCAGGATACTCAGAGAAAATGTGCAAATATAGAACAATGTCTACCTACACGACGGAACTTCCCATACGACCAGAGCTTGATGCAGCTCATGGAGACTTAGCCACAAGATGGGCTACTCCCAGTCACTCTTGGAGTAGCAAACAGAGACTTTCAGTTATAGCTGAGGTGCGCCGTGCGATAGACGCAGACGAGTTGGCTCCTTGGGAAGCGCCAAGCTCCATTGAAGGATTCATAGCCAATAACCATCCTCTCCCTGATGCTGCGATAGATATTATTTGGCGGTTAACTAACCACCCCGGAACGCTCACAAAGGAATGGTACGAATCGATTATCTCTCGAAATATTGATCCAGTTGCGTACGTAGAGTTGATTGGATTAGTCGCTCAAGCTAACTGTGTAGATCGATTTGCCGATGGCCTTGGCGTTAAAAGAGTCGACTTGCCCGACCCGATAGCTACAAAGACTGCCGTCACGAGTGAGTTAGAAGTATCCGTTACGACTCATTGGGTACCTACCGCTGCTACCAAAGGTCCAAATGTTTTGAAGGCGCTAAGCTCCGTTCCTTTTGAAAATGAATCGCGAGAAATTCTTTCGAGTGTTCAATATGTGCCAACTGCTGCTCTGTTGGGCGATTTGACATCCGGGTACAACTCGCTGACTCGACTTCAAATAGAATTAGTTGCGGCCCGAACTTCAAAGCTGAATGAGTGTTTTTATTGAACTACGAGCCATTCTTTTCTGCTCAGTTTGAGTGGGGTCAGCCAGAACATAGATATTTCTTTCGAAGCTATTTCGAGTTCCACGGATGGTAATGGGGGCGTTCTTCACGGAGAGTTGTTGTCAAGACTATCTGAGGCCTTGTGGTCTAAAAATTTGAATGAATTGACTGCTGTTCGTGAAGAGTTAGTTAATGCAGCCGGCGCTGATGTTTTCGTTGATGCAGTCGGAGTTAGTGCAATGTTTCATATGATGACTCGAATAGCAGATGGGACCGGAACTCCGCTTGACGCGGGGACAGACGAGCCATCGGCCGATATTCGAGAAGCTATCGGCGTAAATGACCTCGTCTCGCGTCGCCATATGGCAACTTAGCTCCGCGTAAAAGATTCGCACCTGGTGGATAACGCACATATTTTTGAAGTAACACAAGCCGAATCTGTCAGTTCTAAAACTGCTTTACCCGGTTGGTCTGTAGCTACTTTCGCGGTCTGTTTATTGAGTATCACTGGGCCAGTTGCTAAGCATCTTAGTCTTGATGGATTGGCGCTATCATTTCACAGGTTTTTTTGGTTGGCGTTAGCGCTGAGCCTTGTTATGGCTATGCGCGGCAAAACAATTACTCTTACTGCTCTTCGATGGTCGTGGTTCCCTGGGCTTCTTTTCGCAATAAACATCGCAATGTTTTTTACTGCTGTGAAATTAACAACTATTGCTAATGCGACCATTATTGGAGCGATACAGCCGGCTATGTCGTTAGTCCTAGTCGGGCCGATTTTGGGGGAACGTGTTTACCGTTCCGATCGATGGCTCGCTCTTTTGGCCATGGCAGGTGTTGTTACAGTTGTTTATGGTTCGTCTACGAGACCTGAGTGGGACTTTAGAGGCGACCTTCTCTCAGTTGGCGCAATTCTTGCTTGGACCGTCTATCTTTTCGCCACAAAAAATGCTCGTAAGCACCTGGACGCTATAGAACTTCAAACGACTCTTACCTTGGTCGCTGCGACCGTTGCGTTGCCCATAGCTCTTGTAAGCGGACAGGACATGGGGGTTTCAGACTCGGATTGGAAATTTCTTGCGCTCTTGGCTCTAGTCGGCGGGGCTGGACACACACTCGTTAATTTTGCTCACTCAAATACTAAGCTTGTGCTAGTTTCGCTGATGTTTCTCGCTGTACCAATTTTATCGACTGCGTGGGCAGCCCTTTTTTTAGGTGAGAGCCTGAACATTTGGCAAATGGCGGGCATGGGTATCGTACTTATTTCTTTAGGAACTATTATTTACACGATGGAACATCGGGAAGATCATTGATAGTGGCTCGTTTCTGACGAGTTGCAAGCGTTCCGAGCAGACACAACAATCCAGCTAAACCGAGGACCGCGCTATATGCAGGTACAAAAATTCTCGGATCTTCTAACTCGCTGATACTCAACTCTGCAGCTTTGCGATCACGCAGAATGATGTAAAGAGTGTTCCAGACGGCCAGCCCGGCCACTAGCCCAACCGTTCGGGTCATTTGCGTAATACCACCGGCTAATCCTTGTTTTGTTCGATCGATAGAAGCCATCACAAAGCTCATGTTCGGAACTTGAAACAAACCAAGTCCTGCGCCAACTAGTACAAGAAAAATTACCACTACTGGTAGAGGCGTTAGTGCAGTTGCCCTGCTCATGGCTACTAACCCAATTCCTTCAATTAGAAGACCCCAGCGACTTAGCAAATTGATGTTGATTCTTCGCACTAATCGTGCCGAGTACTTCGCAGCAATGGCTGTAGCAATAGGAGACACAGCAAGGATTAAGCCTCCGGCAGTTGTTCCATGGCCGCGAACAGTTACTAAAAAATATGGGCCCAAAAACCACACTGTAAACATTGCTGCGTTAGCTAATGCATTCAAACAATTAGCAGTTACAAAGTCAGGAATAGCAAAAAGATTAAAGTCTATTAACGGGTTTTCTGACTTACGTTCAACAATCACGAACACAGCTAGCAGCCCGATGCCCATACCTGCCATTGATAAAGTTGGAAACGCAAACCAGCCCCAAGTAAACCCTCGGCTCGCCACAAAGAGAACTAAGCCAAGTCCGCTCCCCAATGCTAGAGCACCCTTGATGTCTAGCACTTCAGGTTTCGTTATCGTCGGGCGACGATACATGGCACAGCAGAGAGATAGGAGCAGGAGCAGGCCCGTGTAGGGAACTCTGTATAGGTAAACGCTTTGCCAATCCCATGTTTGAAGAAGTACGCCTCCTATCGGGGCTCCCGCAGCTACGCCCATAGCGATCATCATTGCGAAAAGAGCTAGAGCGCGCGGTTGATTTTCTTCAGACACTGAAAGGGTTACGAGCGCAGGCGCAGAGCTCAACATAAATGCGATGCCGATTCCTTGGGCTATTCTTGCCAGAACAAAAAACCAGAAGACTGTCGCCATTCCACACGCTGCCAGCGCAAACATTTCAACAATGATCCCGGCTAGCACAACCCGACCATGACCGATTTGATCAGCAAACCGGCCTATTGGTAATAGCAAAATTGAATAGCTGAGAACGAAACTTATGACAACCCATTGAATATCCGAAACGTCTAATTCAAAGGCGGCGCTAAGAGCGGGAAAGGCTATGTTAACGGATGTATCAAGACCGCTCAGAAACCCAACGCCACACGCAACGGCTAATGGGCCGTGGTTTTTTCGGATACGGAAGTTATAAAACGTAGCTTTAACTTTCAGCCGTAATTTTCATAGCCTTAAGCGTAGCTCCAATACTTTCTTTCGCATTTGCGGCACGCTTATCTATCTCGGGTTGACCATTCTCAATCATCATCGGCGACAAATTCAACAGATCCCAATGTTCGCTGAGGGTCACGCCATCTTCGTTGGGGGTAATCAAATAACGCCATGAAATTAAATTCATTGCTAAGCCGCCAGTAATGAAACCAAATGATTGGCCTTCCTGTCTTTCGACAATCTCAACTAAAGCTTTCCATTCTTCGCCATCTCTACGGTTGATTCCAACGAATTCATCACCAATCTCACCAGTTCCTGGGACACCATCGGCATTTTTTCGCCAATAGCCGCCAGTGTTTTCAGAACTCCACTCTCCGTAGCGTTCCATATCAGTCACAAGCTTCCAAACATCAGAAACCGAAGCTCTAATGTCGATTGATTCCGAATAGGACAAGATTGGTTCACTAGACATGTCGCTAGTCTGCCACTTATGTTGAACCTTGTCCTCTAATAAGGTTTGCTAGCTATACAAATTCAGCCAAAAAATCGAGGATTATTTCATTGACCTCATCTTTAGCTTCCAGCTGAAGCCAATGACCGACGTTTTTGATTACATGTTGTTCGCGAAGATCATCAAAATGCTTAGCTTGGGCTTCATGCGGAGCCATCATCCGGACAGGGTCTACTTCGCCAGTAAGAAAAATAGAAGGCTGCTTTATACTCATGCCTTCCAAATTCTTGGTATCCGCCATCAGCGTTGGGATATTCCGGTACCAATTTAGTCCCCCACGAAACCCAGAACGGGAGTAAAGCTCGACATAGTACTCTAGGTCTTCTTCGGTCATCCATGAAGGAAGTTCTTTCGCTGGCGCCGGTAACGCGTCGAGCATTCGTTTCTTACCGATGGGGTTTACGGATTCACCTGAATTCCCGGAAGCGGACATGTGAATTGTGAGTAACGAATTGCGAATGTCATGTTCAAACTCAGTTTCGGCAGCTCCAATTTCGTCACAAAAGTAAGCCCAATAGAAAAAAGTGTCGCCCCAAAATGCTTGAGTGCACCATGCGGGGTCGAATCCACGCGTGTAGGGAACTGACATTCCGATTACCGCACGCACTCGTTCTGGGTAAAGCTGGGCGACATTCCACCCTACGATCGCGCCCCAATCATGGATACCTAAAACGTATGTCTCATGCCCTAACGCAGAAGCTAAGCCGTCGATATCTGCACAGAGATCGAGAATTTTGTAGTCGCTGACTGCAGCAGGGCAGTCCGACATTCCATACCCTCTCTGATCCGGGACACAAACAGTCCACCCTTGAGCTACAAGTGGGTCAATCTGGTGCCGCCACAGGTACCAGCACTGTGGCCATCCGTGCATCAAAATTATTAACGGACCATTCCCCTCGACGACACAGCGTAGATTGACACCATTTGTCTTGATTGTTTCAAAATTACGTTCTTTGAGGGACACCTTCACTCCTCTTATGTCACCGATCTAGCTTCCTATAAAGTACTAACACGGGGAACTTTCGTATAACTCCCAGACATAAACAACTTTTAGAAATACGTCGCTTGGTCGAACGGGGAGAGTACGTTTCCGTTTATGGCCTACAACGAGATTATCTATGAAATCGATTCAGGAGTAGCTGTACTAACTCTGAACAGACCTGAACACCTGAATGCTTGGAACACGGAAATGGCAACCGAAATCAGCCATGCCCTCTATGCAGCGGAAACCAACGATTCAGTGCGTGCTGTAGTAATCACTGGCGCCGGGCGTGCTTTCTGTGCCGGACAAGATCTCTCTGCTGGCGCAGATACTTTTGCCGACAACAACGACAACGGTGACCAGGCACAAGGCACTCCCGCTACGATGCCCTGGGATCTATCGAAACCGGTTGTAGCGGCTATCAATGGCCACGCCATCGGTGTCGGAATTACTTTCCCGCTTTCAGCCGATATTCGTTTTGTCGCTGAGGATGCGAAGCTCCAGTTCGCGTTTGTCAGACGAGGCATTGCACCAGAACTAGGCTCATCAAAACTCTTAACTCACATTGTGGGCCTCCAAAGGGCAAGCGATCTTTTGCTTTCCGGAAGATTTTTTTCTGGCCAAGAGGCTATGCAAATAGGTTTAGTAGCGCAATCGCTTCCATCGGAGCAAGTTCTATCCGCCGCCATGGACTGGGCACATGACATTGCCAGAAATACTGCACCTGTGTCTGTAGCAGTTACTAAAAAAATGATGTGGGAAAATATTAAGCCAGAAATACTAAAAACTGTTTCGCAAGAGTTTTCTATAATTCCTTGGCTAGGAGCTCAACCAGATGGGACAGAAGGAGTAATGCACTTCATCGAAAAACGTGCCCCAGAATGGGAAGGATCTGTAAACTCGGGTCTACCCGATTTTAGTTAGCAACAGTTTTTGTCTCGCCAATCAAACCAAGACAACAACAGTCACGATCACAACCGTCACAGCTGCTAACGCACCACCAATACCTAGAAAAACAGCAATCATTGCGGGAATCAGCGAGTTCTCGTCTTCCATAGCATTTCTCCC
>CAJQGN010000026.1 GCA_905477545.1 uncultured Acidimicrobiales bacterium
ATCACACGACACTAGAGACTGGATCGAAAGAAATGATCCGGATCTGTACGAAATGATCGCTCGATATTTCCCGACAGAGCCCTGGAACTTCTGCCCTGAAATCCCACGGGGCTCGTAAAAATTCTAGTTCTCTCTTTTGCGTTATAGAGGTCCCATACGAAGGATCTGTTAAATGGTTTTCTGTGCGTTGTTGACGAATCCTTTGACGGTTTGTATGTTGATGCTGTCCATCCGATGGAAATGGCAGAGATGCGAAATTGGTGCCTAATGTATTTAAGGATTGTGGCCTTCTTCAGTTCGCGATCTAGAGCTTTGATGACAAACTTATGTTAACGCTCGTCTGTTTCCATGCCCATCCGGATGATGAAGCCATAGCTACTGGCGGCACGATGATGAAGGCAGCGGCGGCGGGCCACAATGTGGTTTTAGTTATGGCAACACGCGGTGAACAAGGAGAGCCAGCCGAAGGCGTGCTGAAGCAAGGTGAACGCCTTGGCGACCGACGAGAGCAAGAAGCTCGAGCGGCCGCCCAGATCCTTGACGTTAGTCGTATCGAATTCTTGCCCTATGAAGACTCCGGTATGATGCATGAGCCTGCTAACCGTAACCCGGCATGCTTTTGGCAGGCAGACGTTGAAGACGCAGCCAGTAAGCTAGCGGCGATCCTTGTCGATGTTAATGCTGATGTTCTTACTCTCTATGATGACCATGGTGGCTACGGCCATCCGGACCATATTCAAGTGCATAGGGTTGGCCATCGCGCCGCTGAGATGGCCGGAGTTCGTCAAGTTTTTGAATCGACGATGAACCGCAACCAGATTATTGAGCAAATCGATTATTTTCGTGAAAATGACGAGAATAGTGAAACAGTAGATCTAGAAATTGACCTTGAAACCATTGGGACGCCAGAGAATCAGATAACTCACGCGGTAAACGTTGAAGCATTCGCGGACCGTAAACGTAACGCAATGAAAGCGCACGCCTCACAGATAACAAAAGACTCGTTTTTCCTGGCGATGCCCGACGCTATTTTTTCGAAGGCGTTTGGCACGGAATGGTATATCGATGCAGGATGTATCCGGTCAGGCGATTTCCTTACAGATATTATCTAAAGGTCGCTTAATGAAACTCAGAGCGGTTAGCTATTAGGTTCTAAGGCTTGAACCGCGTTCACTGCTCAGAAGATTTATCCATCGCATGTTTAGCGGTGCCGTTATCCGATAAACGAAATGAACGACCGAAAACCGACGATTTGAATTGGCTTCGCTTACTAAAAGGGAAGGCGGTTACCTAGGCCTGGCTCAAGAGATCCGGGGATTGTCTTATTCGATAATGTAGGCAGCTTCACCGTGATCGCTTTGATCAAGTCCCGAGAGTTCTGCTTCTTCTGACACGCGAAGACCCATTGTTTTATCAATGATTTTGGCGATCGCGAAGGTGACGGCAAACGAATACGCGAAAACGACGCTGATTGCGACGGCCTGGTTCCATAGCAGGATGCCGCCGCCGAAGAAAACGCCGTTAATGAAATCTCCGCCGGGCACCGCTGAAGAATCGGCCATGAAACCAAGAAGAATAGAGCCGAGGGCGCCGCCAACTAAGTGGATTCCAACAACGTCGAGACTGTCGTCGAAGCCAAACCTGAATTTGGCTTCGATCGCGAAGAAGCATAGGACTCCTCCTAAAGCTCCGAACAGGAATGAATGCATGGTTCCCACATAGCCTGCGGCTCCTGTAATGGTCGCCAAACCAGCAATGATGCCTGATGCCATGCCAATAGTGCTGACTTTGCCGGTCTTAACCATTTCAACAATCATCCAGGCTACCATGCCAGCCGCCCCACCAATAAATGTGTTGACGAAAGCTTGGGCGGCTAATCCGTTAGCGGCTAATGCTGATCCAGCGTTAAATCCGAACCACCCAAACCAAAGAATTCCGGCTCCCAACATAACGAAAGGGATGCTGTGAGGCCGGAGGAAACGGTTCTGTGGCCACCCAGTTCGTTTGCCCAGCACGATAACCAAAGCTAGGGCTGCAGCGCCGGCGTTCACGTGAATAGCAGTACCTCCAGCGAAGTCATAACCGGGTAATTTGAAGACCCATCCATCAGCCGCATATATCCAGTAGACGACTGGCGAATAGACAACCAATGTCCAGATTGGTACGAAAATCATCCACGCAGAGAACTTCATCCGGTCGGCAACAGCGCCTGAGATTAAGGCAGGAGTGATACATGCGAAAGTCATCAGGAAAGCAAATGTTGCTATTCCTTCAGCATCGTGAATGCCCTTCATCCCAATAAAGCTCAGGTCACCTAACCAGCTGCGACCGCTATCTCCGAAGGCCAAGCTATAGCCAAGTAGCACCCAAACGACAGGAACAATTCCGAGGCACCACATGTTCATATTGAGCATGTTTAGAGCGTTCTTGCTTCTGACCATGCCTCCATAGAAAAGAGCTAAACCTGGAACCATGAATAGAACCAGAGCAGCTGATGTCAAGATCCAAGCGATGTTGCCGTCCATTTGCTAATACCTCCGAGCAAAAATCCAAAATTAGACCATTGCCCAGCCTAATGGTTGAGCTTTTGCGATTTGTCAGTTATGTGATTAGAAACTGGGCGTTTCGCTCGATCAGAATGCCTCTTGTATTTGGATAGATAATATTCGGTGTTCGCAGCACATAACATTTTTCCTAGCAAAGCTTTTGGATAGTAGCGGCTTTGGTTTGACTTGTTGCCGTGGACGAGCGATAGCGAATCTAGAACAGTTTTAGCTAATTCGCTGGAGAGGAGCGGGGCTGCAAATGAGTGAGCATTTAGCTGGGCTACTAAGCTAGGGTCACTGAATGAACGAATATGACATCGTCGCAACCGGATTGCAGTTTCCTGAAGGTCCGGTAGTCATGCCGGACGGATCGATTGTTCTTGTTGAAGTGAAGCGGGGCACGATTTCTCGAGTTGACCCGACGAGCGGGGTAATTGATGTGGTGGCTCGACCAGGCGGCGGCCCGAATGGTGCTGCAGTTGGCCCTGATGGCGCCTTGTACGTTTGTAATAATGGCGGATTTGCATGGAGCGAATCGCGCGGATTGACGGTTCCAGGTTTAGTGGCAGAGGACTACTCGTCTGGCCGCATCGAGCGAATCAATATGAACAGTGGAGAAGTTGAAGTTCTCTACGCTGAGGTTGACGGAGAGCCGCTTAAGGGGCCCAATGATATTATGTTCGACTCGTCCGGAGGATTTTGGTTCACTGACCATGGGAAAACGCGAGCTCGAACGCGTGATCGAGGCGGGCTCTACTATGGCCGCTGTGACGGGTCGCTTGTGCGAGAGGTGGCGTTTCCCCTCGACGGACCTAATGGTGTCGGATTATCACCCGAAGAGGATCGGGTGTATGTAGCTGAAACCCATCAAGGCTCCATTTTCTATTGGGATCTTTCTGGTCCAGGTGAACTAGCAGGATCTCCTCACGGCAGGTTTTTGGCTCGACCTGCGGGTAGGAAGCTGTTTGACTCGTTGGCAATAGATGCTCATGGAAATGTGAGTGTTGCAACGATTCAGACAGGTGGAATAAGTACCTTTACCCCACAAGGCGAAGAACTAGAATTCTTTTCGGTGGATGACCCGATCTGCACCAATATTTGCTTTGGTGGTGATGATATGAAAACGGCGTACATCACATTATCGGGCACCGGCAAGCTAGTACGCACAGAATGGCCCCGGCCCGGACTTAAGTTGCCCTTCTAGGGTTGAGAGCGACACCGCCTATGTGGTTAGAGAGCTTCTGATCCAAGAGCGCATGGAGCCCGATGTCGAGATCGGCTCGCAACCGTTGGCTCTGAGGTTAATGTTGATGCTGAGGTCCTAGGAAAACAACGCATAGTGAGTTTCCTGGGTGTAGATAGCGAATTTGTTCTTGGCGTCAATCCTTGGGTCGCTACGGGAACCGAAAGGTGACTGTTTGTCATGTCAGCAACGATAAAAATCAAGTTCAAAATAGTCAGTATTGCTAAACAGTATTAAATAGGCTACCCTAACATATAATGAACTTTGACTGATTGGTTAGTGCGACTCAATATTCCACGATCGAAAGAAGAATCTGATGGTTGCAGTGGTCCTTGACGAATTATTAGAGCACTCGTAAATGTGTAGCGGAGCACTTGGGGTGGACTGATGTAATATCGCGGTGCTGCTTGTCGATTCAACGATGAGTCCGACGAGCAGCACCGCGAACCTTTGCTTGTTGCGCGGTTCGGTCTTTAACGTGAAGCAGATGAAGATCTAGGAAAGAGCAGCGATTATTCCCGAATTGATTTCCTAGGGTTAGCGGGAGCGGCTCTTGCGGCCGGGATAGCGTGGTCCTTGTCGTGGAGCTCGTCTCTTGAGAAGAGCGTCAGTTGTCTTCGGCATCATCTCTTTGAGGGGCGGACCAAGCTTGGCGTATTGCGAAGCGATCAAAGGGCGGGCTTGTGTTTGGGTCGGACATCTCTGGACTCAGACTAAGGAAGAGAATTTCAGCCGTTGGATGCAGGATTGATGCATTTGGGGCACGTTCGGTTGGGAGGGGTCTGATCTGGACCTGTTGTATTCCTGTTTCGGAGTGGAATAAAAAATTGTCGGAATATTAATTATGCGTATTATCGAGCTCGATGTTTACTCGATGGTCTTGAGGATTACATGAATCTTCTCGGCGGCCTGCCAAGACACCTCTGCAATTCCGGTACTTGTTCGGATGGTGAGGCCGATAGTTGGATCGTCAGCTACGACTGTCACTATGTCACCGGCAAAGGTTGAACCTGCTAATGAAAAGATACTTACGTCTTCTGACTCGGTTGCAACGATAATCCCGGTATGTCCGACTGCAGCGCAACTCAGCGAAACTCTAGGACCAGAGCCTGCAGCTTCGCGTTTTCGACAACCATCCATTAAGTAAGATTAACAAATTAGTATAAGGATACCTATTTAAGATTCTTTGGTATTATTTTTCTGCGTGAATGTCTGTTTCTGATTTAAATGTTCAATTTATGGAAGGCTTCCGTTGCGGAGACGGTGCGGCGAGGTGAGCGATAACTAAAAGGGGTGTCACCCGGGATTTAGTGTTTGTTCGGGGACTATAAATGCTTAATTCGCGCGCCCTTTCAGCCGATGGAATAATCCCTGAGAAGCTTGTGTAGCTCTATGACGTGCATTTCCTCTTCGCCTATTTGTGTTCGCGCGAACTCTTCGAGATAGACGGAATTATTTTGAGAGAGCTTCAACAGCGTTTTGTACAGGAGTAGGGCGCGGTGTTCGTGGTCGATCGATTCTTTCAACACGGTCTCGAGCGAAT
>CAJQGN010000027.1 GCA_905477545.1 uncultured Acidimicrobiales bacterium
GCCTTAGTTGCTCGTGAGGCTGTTGCGTATATAGACCCAAGTTTGCCGGACGGGCCAGAGATGTTGGGTAGACATGGTAGTCTGACTGCAGAAGAAATGCTTGTTCCAATAATCGAATTCAACTGTTGATCTTCTAATCGCAGCGGTCCATTACGCCGGTAGTATTTTCTTATGTCTGAGATGCAAGAAGATCAGTTAGAAAAAGCTGAGCTCGTTGAGCCTGCAATTGTTGACCCTGGGCTAGCTGCTGCGGGTGAACTATTGGGCACAGCACCAGCAGTATCCGAACCAGCGAAAGTAATGCGGATCGGGGCGATGATTCGAACTTTGTTAGATGAGGTGCGCCAAGCGGAGTTAGATGAAGCGAGTCGCGATCGAATGCGAGAGATTTACGAGCAATCCGTAAGCGAGCTTTCGGGTGCGCTATCAACTGAATTGAGAGAAGAACTCCAACGTTTGGCGCTTCCCTTTGACTCAGAAACTCCATCTGAGGCTGAATTGCGCGTAGCTCAAGCTCAACTCGTGGGATGGCTTGAAGGTCTCTTCCATGGTATCCAAGCAGCTGTTGCTGCTCAACAAATGATGGCACAAAGACAACTTTTAGAGATGAGGCAAGGGGCGTTACCCGCAGGGTTGACGAATCCTGAAGGTGCTAATACTGAAGGTGCTGAGAAGCATCCGGGAGGCGTCTATTTGTGATGGAAACGTTTGGCTTAAATGTTCAAGTTTTGCTCAATGAGCTGTATGCTCTAACGGTTCAATAAATGAGGGCTTCTTCGATATGGCTATGACCTCAGATACTAAAGATTGCACCGCTCTCAGTGATGCCGAGATAGAGGAGATGGCGGATTTATTGTCCGACGAAAGTCTTGTCCTCGATATTGGTGAGATTTCAAAGCAACGTGAAACTTGGGTGCTCTCTACTCAGGTGAGAAATGGTGATGAACTAGCTGCCTATGGATTCTGCACATTGGAACGTGTGGGGGGAGATCCAACGGTGCTAATTGGTTTAGCTGGAGTAGGTCGTTCAAGCGAACGGGAAAGTGCTTTGCGTTCCTTGATCGGAGAGCAGCTTCGTAGGGCGGTTCTTGCTTTCCCAGATGAAGATGTTTTGGTAGCAGCGCAGATGGCTGATCCTGCGGCATTCGGGGCTTTTAAGTCCTTGGACAGGGTTGTTCCACGCCCCGGTTATGAGGCAAATGGGGAAGATCGCGCATGGGGAAAGCGATTGGCGAAGCGTTTTGATGTTCGCGGCGACTATAAAGCTAAAGAGTTTAAAGTTTGTGGGGAGGGAGTCCCGTCGTTGGTGTTAGACCACAGCGCAGTGGATCCGGAAGACACCGAAGTAGATCTTCGGGAACTGTTTAGCGGACACGATGCTAAGAACGGCGATGCTCTTTTAGTTTTCGGTTGGGCGACTCGCGAAGACTTGGCAAAACTGGTTTAGTTCCCCAGAGCGAATTGCGAGAGGGTTCCTAAGGAGATTTTTCGTATGGACTTCGAAGACCTGGTTCGCAGGCGGAAAATGACTCGGTCTTTCTCCGACTTATCAGTAGACCCGAGTTTGTTGCGTCACGTGTTAGATCAAGCGAGAAGAGTTCCATCTGCGGGCAATAGTCAAGGATTCGATTTCGTAGTCCTCGAAGGCGCAGAGACTAGTGATTACTGGGATGTCTCCTTACCAGCGGAGAGGCGAGAAACATTTAAATGGAAGTCACTGCTTGAAGCTCCAGTGATAGTGACAATTTGGGCTGACCCAGATGCGTATTTAGAGCGATACTCCGAAGAAGACAAGGTTTCGACGGGGCTTGGGAAGTCTAGGGAAGCTTGGTCGACGGAATACTGGCTTGTCGATGGCGCTTTTAGCGCCATGGCCCTTCAATACGCCGCTATAAATGCGGGCCTTGGAGTTCTCTTTTTTGGTATGTTCGATAAGGCCCCGGCCATAGCCAGAGCCTTGAATGTTCCCCCTGGTCGGGTGCCAGTCGGCACGGTTGCAATTGGGTGGCCTGAAAGTTCGGGTGAAGAAGATGGGAAAAGCGTAAATCGTGAGCGAAGACCATTAGATGCAGTTGCTCGAAACGGAATTGTTCACTTTGGCGGTTGGTAAGAGTCTGATCAACTCAAGTCAATTATTCGAATGGAGTAGCGCTGGTCTATATGGGTAGAACATTTATTTGATCATCTAGATTTGTTTAGATTCTTGGACCTGCCGATAATAATTTACTTTAGGAATAAATTATTACTCTGATTAGAAGTGTGGCTAGAAGCAGTAGCTGTCACGATGTAGCTATGAGGACAGTTCCTGAGTCGCATGAAAAAGATAATTCGGCATTAAGTAATTTATTCCATCGTTACCTGACTGGTGTTTTGCTTACATTGTTGTCTGAGAAAGGTGAGGATTGCGCTGCTGAAGTAGTCCAGGCATTATTTAGACGACAGCATCACGAAAAATTTATACCCGGGCTTCGTAAACTCGGACTAGTTCAAGAGCCGCACGCCGTGGCATGTGCCAAGTATCATTATCTCTCAAACCATTTGGGCGGCGTTTCTGTAGCATTTGTGGCTGAATCTGAAAAAAAAGCTTGGGTGAGGTATTTACCCCCTAGGTGGATTTTTGATGGGACAGCTCTGGCTTCGATCCCAACTAAAGTTGCACGGGCAATGTTGCATGGTTGGCATGGCCATAACGGAGTCTCATTAGAGAATCGGCGTCTTGGGTTTGTTTGTACCGGACAAACTATGGATGGGTCTCCTGGTCTAGAGGGGTACTACATCGAAGAGGACTATGAATTAGATCCGGACCAGCGTGTCCGATTTCGTTTTGGTGAGCAATGCCCTCCGATTGATTACGAGTTATTGCCTCAACTTTCGGCTGAGGAATGGCCAAGTGAGCGAATTGCTAAGGCATCTCGTAAATACTCTATGGAGTATGTCAGGAATCTGTTGCCAGTGTTGTCGGAGGTTTTGGGGCCTCTCCAAGCACAAGGGATTCTTTATCGAGCAGGTCGGAGAATCGGGATGCAATTTTCTGCAGAGACTCAGAAAAAACTCGGGACTACTGATCCCGTCAACATGTTAGCCAGCTTGTTTAGTGCTCAGGGTGACAGAATCACGATAGTCGGAGCTCAGATACAACAACATGGTTGGCAACTTATGGCCGGTCTGGAAAAAGAGTGCGTTCCGGAGTGGATGGATGGTTTGGCTGGCCTTTGGGAAGGTTTAATCGCGGTGGTGGACTCTCGCCGCCGGTTAGTTCTTAACGATCGTATGGATCTAGGAGATAGCTTCTTTGCGTGGGATTTACGACATGCAACAGAGCCGAAGCCGTTTTAATTTGAACCGTTGAATGTCGCTATAACTTCAGTGAGTTGATCGATGTACGTGAGCGTCTCGTCGGAAGACGGCAGGTCAAAGTTAACTGGAGTGAAGACGAACTGTGTAACACCTGCGTTAGCGTATTGCTCCAACCTTTCCATTTGCGGTTGGCCCCAGATGTAGAGGCTTATAGGTATCGCTGCACCGTCTCTCCCAGCTTTATCTGCCAACTCGGTAAACCGGTTGATTCCCCCGATGACATCTGGCTTACCATCTGTGTTCATTATACCAACGTCAATGGGACACCATTCGTCTGCATATTCAGCGGCATGTTGTATACCTAAGGGTCCGGCGTTACCTAAAGCTATGGGAACAGTTCCGTTAGTTGGCTTGGGATATACCCAAGAACTGGAGTAGTTGTCCCAGACTCCACTAAATTCAGCTTCTTCATTGCCCCAAGCGGTTCTGAGCGCTTGTACGCGTTCCCTCATAGCGCTATAGCGCTTGGGAAAGGGTAGATCGGGTCTATGATTCTCTAGCTCTTCTTTGTTCCAGCCTACCCCGATTCCCATAGTGACCCGGCCATCGGAAAGAGCATCTGCCGTCGCGACAGTGCAAGCTAAATCGAGAACATCATGTTCTAAGAGTAAGCAAACTCCAGTAGCTAATTGAATTCTAGAAGTTACCGCTGCGGCGGTTGCTACTGAAACCCAAGGATCCATCATATGAACGTAGGATCCTGGGAGTTGACCGCCATTTGGGTAGGGGGTTAATTGCTCAGTAGGTATATGGGAATGTTCGGGAAACCAAACCGAATCGAAGTTTCTGTCCTCTAGCTCACGAGCTAAATCTCCGGGATGAATTCCATCAATGTGGTTGCCTGTCAGATATCCAAATCTCATAATCGAACTATAGGCCAACTTTCTCTTCTATGGTTTCTATATGGATCTACGTTTAGATGGAAAAGTTGCATTAGTTACTGGTGGTTCAAAGGGTATTGGTCGCGAAATAGCTACTAGATATGCTCAGTCGGGAGCCAAAGTGATGATTACTTCACGTAAGGCAGATGCCTGCGAGCTTGCGGCCTCGGAAATAGGAAAGGGATGCGAATGGTATGCTTCAAATGTCGGGTATGAAGACCAAGTGGAATCGCTGGTAGACCATACTTTGGATACATTCGGGGCGATAGATATCTTAGTTAATAACGCCGGGGCTAATCCGTATGCAGGTCCAACAATAGATGTTGATGTCCCTCGTTGGAACAAGACTATCCAGGTTAATATGACTGCTCCGCTAGTTCTTACTCAATTGTGTTGGAACAAATACATGAAAGAGAGCGAGGGGGGCTGCTCTATTATAAACATCAGTTCGGTCGGAGGGTTGACAACTAACGAACAGCTGGGAGTCTATGACGTGGCGAAAGCTGGACTGATTCACTTAACTAAGCAGTTAGCAGCAGAATTGGGTCCTAAGGTACGAGTTAATTGCATAGCGCCAGGTTTAATAAAAACTGACTTTGCTAAGATCCTGTGGGATGGGGAGCGAGGGGCAGAAGTCGCTGCAAGTTATCCAATGGGGA